>NZ_FOCS01000017.1:0-122368 GCF_900110155.1 Methylobacterium sp. UNC300MFChir4.1
AGTTCGAGCGCGTGCCGCAGGCCCCGCGCCATCTCGATCCCAAACTCGGCGAGCAGGCCTCGGATCATGTTCACCAGCTGCGTGCGTTGCTTGACCAGCAGGTCGCGCGTCCGGTGCAGCGCCAGCGCCGCCTGCTGCTCGGTCGCCTTCACGGGCACGAAGCGCATGCTGGGGCGCGTCACCGCCTCACAGATGGCAGCGGCATCGTTCGCATCGGTCTTGCCGCGCTTGACGTACGGCTTCACGTAAGCCGGCGGCATCAGCCGCACGTCATGGCCGAGCTTTATGAGTTCCCGGGCCCAGTGATGCGCCGTGCCGCACGCCTCCATGCCGATCAGGCACCGCGGCAGCTTGGCGAAGAACGGCGTGACCTGCGCCCGCCGCAGCGCCTTCCGAACGACGACGTGCCCAGCTGCATCGACGGCGTGAACCTGAAAGATGCTTTTGGCCAGATCGATGCCGACGGTGGTGATCTCCATGGGGATGGCTCCTGCATGAGCGTGGCTGCTGCTTCGACAGCGACCACATCTTGGCACCGAGATGCCGTCAGTCGGAGCGGGAGCCATCCACCCCATCTGCTTTGTGCGGGGCTGTTCGGTGGAAGGCCGAGTTTATGCTTGCCGCGAGGGCGGTCAATGAAACGGAAATCTGTATTGCCCGCGGTCGGCGAACGAGACGACATCCGGCTGACCTCCGCGGGGAGACGAATGTCTTTCCCCGCGCGCCGCGCCGGTCAGCGGGCGGGCGGGAACGCGTCCGCCAGATAGGCCCGCACGAAGCCCGGCATCCGCGCGGGATCGATGTCCTCACGCCCCCGCACTATGTGCATCCCGGCGAGCTCCGGCTCGGCCTCGGCGCCGAGATGGTCGGCGATCCGCGCCACGATCCTCGCGGCCGGCTCGGGGAAGCGCACCGGCCGCAGGAAGGCGAGCTGGCCCTCCCCCTCAAGAAGCACCCAGTCCGTCTCAGCCCCGGCCGGCAGCGCGAGGCCGGTCTCCTCGGCGAGTTCCCGGGCGGCGCTGCCGGTGAGATCGACCCGCGCGCCGCGCACGTCGTCCGGATCCGGGGTGCCGCAGGGGAAGTAGAGCTGGCCGGCATTGGCCGTGTGGGCGCCCATCTCGCCGAGCAGGACGGCGCCGTCCGCCGTCCAGGGCACGATCGCCGCGAAGGCGTTGGCGATGCGCGCCTCGGGGTGGGGCCTGTCCCGGTAGTAGGTGAAGGTCGCGTAGCGCGTCGCGAACAGGTCGAGCCGGGCGACCCCGTCGGCGACCGCGTGGTCGCAGCACAGCAGGACGGTCCCGTCGAACATGCCGGGGCTGCGGCGCAGCCGGGTCTGCCAGTGGGCCGCGATGGCGGCTTCGTGCACGCGCGGGAAGGCCCAGTCGTGGTCTACGAACCGCGCCGCCACCTCCGCGACGCGGGTGATCCGGAAGCCGTCGGAGGAGCCTTCAGACATGCAGGCTGCCGTCCGACAGGATCACGGCGGCGCCGCCGATCTCGACGCCCTGCAGGGCGCCGGCCGCGATCGTGAGCTGGAGCGCGATGTCGCTCGGCCGCCCCATCGCCTCGCCCTGGCGGATCGCCACGTCGTGGGTGCCGTCGCCCAGCGCCTCGAACTGCATCAGCACCCCCGCGAAGGCGGAGGCCGCCGAGCCGGTGGCGGGATCCTCCGGCACGCCGACATTCGGCGCGAACATGCGGACGCGCCAGCGCTGACCGGTGCCCTCGGGATCCGGGGCGTAGAGGTAGAGCCCGTCGGCCGGATCGGGCGCCTGGGCCGTCCGGGCGGCGTCGAGGGCGGCGACCGACGCCACCGGCACGCAGGTGAAGGTCGGCCCCACGCCGTGGCGGCTCGGCGCGTGCCGGCCGGTGCCGATGTCGCCGGGCTCGAGGCCCAGGAGCCGCGCCAGCACGGCGGGATCGGGGCCGGGACCGAGGTAGTCCGGCAGGACCGGGAGGCGGAACCGGGCCCGTCCGCCGGTCCCGTCCGCCAGGGTCTCGACCACGCAGGGGACGATCCCGATCCCCTCCTCCAGGCCGAAGGCCCGAGCGTCGTCCCGGGTCGGGTCCTGCAGCGCCAGCAGCACGGCGGTGCCCACCGTCGGGTGCCCGGCGAAGGGCAGCTCCCGGGCGGGGGTGAAGATGCGCAGCGACGCCCGGTGCCGGGCCTCCGCGGGCGGGAAGACGAAGACCGTCTCCGACAGGTTGAACTCCCGCGCGATGGCCTGCATGGCCGCGGTGTCGAGCCCCTCCGCGTCGAGCACCACGGCGAGTGGATTGCCGGCGAGCCTCCGCTCGGTGAACACATCGAGGGTGACGAAGCGGCGCGCCATCGGGTCGATCCTTCCTGCTCTCTGCGGACTTGGGCGGAGCGGTTTGCCGGGGGCGCCTCAGACCGCCTCGACCGGAAACCGCGCGCTCGGGTTCACGTACTCCTCCTGCGCGGCGACCGTCAGGATCTCCCGCGATCCCGCCTCGGCGGTGCGCTTGAGCAGCCCGTAGATCGAGGCCGCCGCCGCGCCCAGCGCCGCCTCGGCCGAGCCGGTCCGGGCGTAATGCACCAGGAACAGCGCCGCGATGCAGTCGCCGGCCCCGTTCACCGCGATGGCGAGCCGCGGCGTCCGGACCCGGAACACCCGCCCCTCCGCGCCCGCGAGCAGGTCGATGCTGTCGGCGGGCGTGTCGGCGCAGAGCGCCGAGGTGACCAGGACCACCCGCGGCCCGCGCGCCCGGAGCGCCGCGATCGCGGCCCCGGCCTCCGCCAGGGTGCCGCTCGGCAGGCCGGTGAGCAGGCCGAGCTCGAACTGGTTGGGGGTAAGGATGTCGGCGGCCGGGACAGCGCGCTCGCGCAGGAACGCCTCGATGCCGGGCCGCACGTAGACGCCCTCCTCGACGTCGCCAATCACCGGGTCGCAGCAGTAGAGCGCCCGCGGGTTCGCCGCGCGCACGGCGTCCACCGCCTCCAGGATCGCGGCGCCGATCTCCGCCGAGCCCATGTAGCCCGACAGGACCGCGTCGCAGCGGCCCAGGACGCCGCGCTCGCCGATGCCGCGCACCACCTCGCGGATCATCGCCGCGTCGAAGACAGGGCCGCGCCACGCGCCGTAGCCGGTGTGGTTTGAGAACTGAACCGTGTGGACCGGCCAGACCTCGACCCCGAGCCGCTGCATCGGGAACACCGCCGAGGCGTTGCCGACATGGCCGTAGGCGACGTGGGACTGGATCGACAGGACGTTCAACGCGGGACTCGCTCGTTGTCCCGCTACGGTTAGCCGGTTCCCGCGCCGGCCGCACCCCTGTCCCTTGCCGCCCTCCCCCGCGCGCCTCAGATGGGACCGACCCTTCTCCCATCCCCCGAGCCCCGTTCGGAGCCCCATGGACATCGAAGCCCTGCGCACCTCGACCCTCGCCTTCGTGGAGGCGCACAAGGCCTGGACGCCGGTCATCGCGGGCGGCCTCGCCTTCTGCGAATCGATCGCGATCCTGTCGCTGTTCGTCCCGGCAACCGTGATCCTGGTCGGCATCGGGGCCCTCGTCGGCGGCGCCGACATCCCGTTCTGGCCGGTGGTGATCGCCGCAGCGCTCGGGGCCGCCCTCGGCGACTGGATCTCGTACGAGGCCGGGCGCTGGCTCGGGCCGGGGGCGAAGACCAAGTGGCCGCTGCGGCGCTATCCCGAGCTCATGGCCAAGGCCGAGGCCTTCATCGGCCGGTGGGGCACCGCCGCGGTGGCCCTGGGGCGCTTCTTCGGGCCGGCCCGCGCTCTGGTCCCGCTCTTTGCCGGGATCCTCGGCCTGTCGCGGCTGCCGTTCCAGCTGGCCAACGTCGCCTCCGCGCTGGTCTGGGCCTTCGTCCTGCTGGCCCCCGGGGCCGGGCTGCTCACGTGGCTCGACCGATAATCCGGCTCGACCGCTGATGCGCCGCTTCCCGCCCGAGCGGATCGTCTGCCTCACTGAGGAGACGGTCGAGACCCTGTACCTCCTGAGCGCGGAGGACAGGATCGTCGGCGTCTCGGGCTACGCGGTGCGTCCGCCCCAAGTCCGCCGGGAGAAGCCGCGCGTCTCCGCCTTCACCAGCGCGGACATCCCGAAGATCTTGGCGCTGGCGCCGGACCTCGTCCTGGCCTTCTCGGACCTCCAGGCCGGCATCGTCGCCGACCTCGCCCGCGCGGGCGTGGCGGTCCACCTGTTCAACCAGCGCGACGTGGCGGGCTGCCTCGCGATGGTGCGCACGCTCGGCGCCCTCGTGGGTCTGCCGGAGCGGGCCGAGACCCTGGCGGCGGGCCTCGAGGCGCGGCTGGCCGCGGCCGCCGCCTCGGTCCGGAACCGGCCGCCCCCGCGCGTCTACTTCGAGGAGTGGGACGCGCCGATGATCTCCGGCATCGGCTGGGTCTCGGACCTGATCGGCCTCGCGGGCGGCCGGGACATCTTCGCGGAGCTGAGCCGCCAGCCGGCCGCGAAGGACCGGATCGTCACCGCCGAACAGGTGATCGCGGCCGCGCCCGACGTGATCCTCGCCTCGTGGTGCGGCAAGCGGGTCAATGTCGAGCGCATCCGGTCCCGGCCCGGCTGGGCGGCGATCCCGGCGGTGCGCGACGGGCGCATCCACGAGATCAAGTCGCCGCTGATCCTGCAGCCCGGCCCGGCCGCCCTCACCGACGGGTTCGACGCGATCCGGGCCTGCCTAGGGTGATCGCCCCGGGGTGATGCGTGGGGCGATGCCGCGCCGCAGGTGACGGACCGGGCGCGACTTGGCAGGATGTCCCGATTCGGTACAGACGCACCCGCAGACGCATCCCCCGAGCTCGATGTCCGCTTCCCTCGGCCTTCCCGATTCCGCGCCCCCGGCCGTCGAGGCGCTGCTGCCGCCCGACCGGCGGCAATCGCCCACGGCCCTGCGCATCCAGCGCGGCGTGCGCCGGCTGTTCTCCGAGATGGGCTGCGTCACCCTGCCGGAATTCTCCCTCGTCAACGGCCGCCGCGCCGACGTGATCGCGCTCTGCGGCGCCGGCAAGCTCACCATCGTGGAGATCAAGTCGAGCGTGGCCGATTTCCGCGCCGACCGGAAATGGCCGGATTACCGCGACTTCTGCGACCGGTTCTTCTTCGCCATCCCCGAGGACGTGCCCGAGTCGCTGATCCCGGAAGAGTGCGGCCTGATCGTCGCCGACGCCTACGGGGCCGGGATCCTGCGGGAGCCGCCCGAGCACCCGCTGAGCGGCGCCCGCCGCAAGGCCGTGACGCTGCGCTTCGCCCACAGCGCCGCGCGCATCCTGCACGCGCTGGCCGACCCGGGCGCCGTGCGGGAAGGGGCTCTCTAGGGCGCGGCCCGCACTGCGACCCTCGGCGAACCTTCGGTCGACGCGGTATTCATCCGACAAGGAAACGTCCTAGAACGGCCGCGCTTGCCGGGCCTCCGGCGCCGGGCCCGATCCACCGATGACATCCGTCGCCCTGTTCGAGCTGATCCTCGGTCTCCTCGGCGCGGCCCTGCTGCTGTCGCTGGCGGCCGGGCGCCTCGGTTTCCCGCCGGCCGCCGCCCTCGTCGTCGGCGGCATGACGCTGGCGGTGGTGCCGGGCCTGCCGGCCTTCGATCTCGATCCGGACCTGATCATGGTCCTGTTCCTGCCGCCGCTCCTGCTCGAATCCGCCTACTTCACCGTCTGGCGCGACTTCCGGGCGAGCCTCGGCCCGATCCTGTCCCTGTCCCTCGGTGCGGTCCTGTTCACGACCCTCGTGGTCGGGCTCGTCGCCCACGCGGTGGTGCCGTCCCTGCCCTGGGCCGCCTGCTTTGCCCTCGGCGCCATCGTCTCGCCGCCGGACGCGGTGGCCGCCAAGGCGGTGCTGGCCCGCGTCGCCCTGCCCCGCCGGATGATCACGGTCCTGGAGGGCGAGAGCCTCGTGAACGACGCCTCGGGCCTCGTGCTCTACCGCTTCGCGGTGGCGGCGGCGCTCACGGGCACCTTCAGCGCCTGGGCGGCGGCCGGCAGCTTCGCGTGGCTCGCGGTGGCGGGTGTCGCGGTCGGGATCGCGTGCGGGGTGGCGGTGACCCTGGTGATGCGGCGGATGCACGACGCGAACGCCATCACGGTGCTGAGCTTCCTCGCCGCCTACGTCGCCTACCTCGCGGCCGAGGAGATCCACGCCTCCGGTGTCCTGGCCGTGGTCGCTTGCGGCCTGATGATGGGCGGCCGGGAGCACGAGACCTTCGACGCGCATGCCCGCCGCCATTCCGTGGCGGTGTGGGAGTTCGTGGTCTTCGTGCTGGAGGCCCTGGTCTTCGTGCTGATCGGCTTGGCGCTCCGCGGCGTGCTCGCCCGGACCGTCGGCCAGATGGGCGCGCTCGCGGCGGAGTTGCCGCTGGCGCTCGCCGTCACGGCGACCTGCGTCGTCGCCCGTCTGCTCTGGGTGTTCCCGGCCGTCTACCTGCGGCGGCTCCTGTCGCCGCGGGTCCGCGCGCAGGAGCCCGCCCCGAACCCGGCCGTGCCGCTGATCGTCGGGTGGGCCGGCATGCGCGGGGTCGTCACAATGGCGGCCGCCCTGGCGCTGCCGGTGGATTTCCCCGGCCGCGACGCGATCCTGGTCGCGGCCTTCGCGGTGATCCTGTTCACCGTGCTCGTGCAGGGCACGACCCTGGGGCCACTGATCCGCAGCCTCCGCCTCGACCCCGCGGCGCACCTCCCCGAGGGCCACCTCGACGCGCCGATGGCCCGCGTCGTCGTGAACGAGGCCGGGCTCGCCGCCCTACAGGGCTTGGTGTTCGCCGAGACCGGGGCGCTGAAGCACCCGCGCCTCGTGGAGGAGTACCGCCGCCGGGTGCGGGCGGCCTCGCGGGACCGCGACGAGCGGGCGGCGCTGGAGGCCGAGAAGACCGAGCACTTCGCCGCCGCCCTGCTCGCCGTGCGCTCAGGCCGGTCGGCCCTGATCGACCTGCACCGGCAGAACCGGATCCACAGCTCGGTGCTGCGGCAGCTCGAGACGGAGATCGACTTTGAGGAACTCCATCTCAAGCGTCTGGCCGGGACCGCACCGGCCCACGGCTGAGTCGGGGCGCTGGCGTCAGTGGGCCGCGCACCCGTCCGCCGACTGGCCGTAGCCGCTGTAGACCACCCGAACCTTGCGCAGGCAGCTTCCCTCAGCCTTCGGCGCGGCCGCCACGGGGGCGACCTCTACCGGATAGACCCGCAGGGTGGCGGCCACCGGCTGGTCTTCGGAAGTGGCGAGCGCACGGCTGGCGCTCATCACGAAGGGCGTGGCGGCCAGCGACGAGATGGCGAGCGCGGCGAAGACGGCGATGTTCTTGCGGCCGAAGCTGGTGCGGATGCGAGCATTGTACATGACGGGTCGTCCGACGTTCTGTATTCGGCAGCGCTGAGGTGCCGAGATCCCCTGTTGCGCTGATAACTTGGCCGTCAGCTCGGCGGTTCCGGTTTATTGCCCAAAAACCGCCACGCTTGGGTGTCCCGGCGCACGTCGGGCGCCGGCGCTCAGAAGATCCTGCGGTACTGCACGAAGCCCGGCTTCTCGGCGATCCGCTCGTAGAGCTGCATCGCGTCGGCGTTGGTCTCGTGCGTCAGCCAGTGGACGCGCGAGCAGCCGGCGGCCTGTGCGGCCGCGTAGACGTGCTCGATCAGCCGACGGCCGATCCCGAGCCCGCGCGTGCCGTCCGCCACGAACAAGTCCTGGAGGTAGCAGTAGTCGCCGATCGTCCAGGTCGAGCGGTGGCGGATGTGGTGGACGAGGCCGACCGCCTCGGCGCCGCGCCACGCCAGGGCACCGTCCACCGGCTCGGCCGGATCGTTGAGGCGCTGCCAGGTCGTGTCGGTGACGGCGTCCGACAGGTCAACCTTGTAGAAGGACTGGTAGCCCCGCCAGAGCGGCAGCCAAGCGTCCCGGTCGCCGGGGCCGATCGGGCGGATCGCGAGGTCAGGATCCATGATTCTCTCCGTGGGTGCGCAGCCAGCGGACCATCATCGGCACCGCATAGGCAACCCGGGCTGCCGGCGCCGCGCCCCCTCGGTCGACACCCTTCGCCTTGCACCCCTCGCCGCCCGCACCTAAACCGGCCCGCCGGCGGCCCCAGCCGCCGCGCGATCCCGAGCTGCCGAGACCGATGTCCGAGAAAAAATCCTTCCAGGGTCTGATCCTGACGCTTCAGGAATTCTGGGCGGCGCAGGGCTGCGTGATCCTCCAGCCCTACGACATGGAGGTCGGTGCCGGTACGTTCCATCCGGCCACGACCCTGCGGGCGCTCGGCCCGAAGCCCTGGAAGGCGGCCTATGTCCAGCCCTCGCGCCGGCCCAAGGACGGCCGCTACGGCGAGAACCCGAACCGGCTCCAGCACTATTACCAGTTCCAGGTCATCCTGAAGCCAAACCCGCCGAACCTGCAGGAGCTCTACCTCGCGTCGCTCGCCGCCATCGGCGTCGACCTCAAGCTCCACGACATCCGCTTCGTCGAGGACGACTGGGAGAGCCCGACTCTGGGCGCCTGGGGCCTCGGCTGGGAGTGCTGGTGCGACGGGATGGAGGTCAGCCAGTTCACCTATTTCCAGCAGGTGGCGGGCTTCGAGTGCGCGCCGGTGGCGGGCGAGCTGACCTACGGGCTGGAGCGGCTCGCCATGTACGTCCAGGGCGTCGAGAACGTCTACGACCTGGACTTCAACGGCGCCGAGGGCGCCGACCGGATCACCTACGGGGACGTGTTCCTGCAGGCCGAGCAGGAGTACTCCCGCCACAACTTCGAGGCGGCTGACACCGCGATGCTGTTCCGCCAGTTCACCGACGCGGAGGCCGCTTGCCGATCCTACCTCGCCGCCGGCGCGCCGGACGCGGAGGGTGAACGCCACCGCATGGCGCAGCCGGCCTACGACCAGTGCATCAAGGCGAGCCACGTGTTCAACCTGCTCGACGCGCGCGGCGTGATCTCGGTGACGGAGCGCCAGAGCTACATCCTCCGCGTGCGCGAACTGGCCAAGGCCTGCGGCGCGGCGTGGTTGAGGACCGCCGCCGGCGGGGCGTGAATCATTCCGACGAAACCGGCGCGCGTCGCAGACTTCGCATGCCCCGTCTTTGCGAGCGCAGCGAAGCAATCCAGGGTCGCGCCTCGCTGCCAGACGTCCCGACGCCCTGGGTCGCTTCGCTGCGCCCGCGATGACGGAGGGGTGCCCCATCGCGGAGCCCCTTGCCCCCTCGCGCGTTGCAACCCCCGCCAACCGGCGCGCCTCGGCGCGTCCGCAGACGCGGGACATGCCCAATGAAGAAGACGATCCTCGCCCTCAGCCTCCTCGGATTCGGCCTCGCCCCCGCGCTGGCGGCCGATCCTGGGCCTGAGGCCACGGTGAAGAAGCTCTACGCCGAGCCGCACCCGAATCACTCCTCCGTGTACTCGAAGCGCCTGCAGGGCCTGTTCGACGCCGACGCGAAGCAGGCCAACGGCGCCACCGGCAACCTCGATTTCGACTACCGCCTGAACGGCGAGCCCCTGAAGCCCGACACGGTGAAGAACCTGACCTTCAAGGAGGCCACCGAGGGCAAGGACCAGGCGAAGGTCACGGTCGAGCGCAAGGGCGGCAACGGCGCCAACGTCATCGTGTACGACCTCGTGCGCGAGGACGGCGGCTGGAAGGTCTCCGACGCCCACGCGATCGGCGACCGGAAGTGGCAGCTCTCGACCATCCTCAAGGGCGAGTCGCGCTGAGCCCCGCGCGCCGACCCTCGACAGGGGTGCGGCGCGGCGATATGGCCGCCCCATGCCCGACCTCCTGCTCGAACTCCGCTCGGAAGAGATCCCCGCCCGCATGCAGCGGCGCGCGGCGGAGGATCTGAAGAAGCTCGTCACCGACGCCCTCGTGGCGCGCGGCTTCCTGTACGAGGGCGCCCGGGCGTTCTCGACGCCGCGCCGCTTGGCGCTCCACATTGCCGGCCTCCCCGCCCGGGGCGAGGCCGTGCGCGAGGAGCGCCGCGGCCCGCGGGTCGGCGCGCCCGAAGCGGCCGTCCAGGGCTTCCTGAAGGGCGCAGGCCTGACGAGCCTCGACCGGGCCACGACCGTCACCGACCCGAAGAAGGGCGAGTTCTACCTCGCGGTGATCGAGCGGCCCGGCCGCGAGACGCTCGACGTGCTCGCCGAACTCCTGCCCGAGATCGTCAAGAGCTTCCCCTGGCCGAAATCCATGCGCTGGGGCGCGGCCTCGGCCGAGCCGGGCTCGCTGCGCTGGGTGCGCCCGCTGCAGTCGATCGTCGCGACCTTCGGGCCCGAGACGGAGACGCCGGAGGTGGTCCCCGTCTCGGTCGCCGGGATCGCGGCCGGCACCGTGACCTACGGCCACCGCTTCCTCGCCCCCGAGGCGATCGAGGTGCGCCGGTTCGACGACTACATCCAGGCGCTGGAGCGGGCGAGAGTCGTCCTCGACCCTGAGCGGCGCAAGGACGTGATCCTGCACGACGCCCGCGACCTCGCCTTCGCCCGCGGCCTCGATCTCGTCGAGGACGAGGGCCTGCTGGAGGAGGTGTCGGGCCTCGTGGAATGGCCGGTTGTGCTGATGGGCTCGTTCGACGCGTCGTTCCTCGACATCCCCGCCGAGGCGATCCGGGCGACCATCCGGGCGAACCAGAAGTGCTTCGTTCTGCGCAAGGGCGGCTCGGAGGACCTGGCGCCGGCCTTCATCCTGGTCTCGAACCTCGTCGCCACCGACGGTGGTCAAGCGATCACCGCCGGCAACGAGCGGGTGGTCCGGGCGCGCCTGTCCGACGCGAAGTTCTTCTGGGAGACCGACAAGGCGACCCGCCTGGAGGACCGGCTGCCCAAGCTCGACAGCATCGTCTTCCATGAGAAGCTCGGGACGCAGGGCGAGCGGATCGCCCGCATCGCCGCCTTGGCGAAGGACCTCGCGCCGCTGGTGGGGGCCGACCCGGCGCTCGCCGAGCGCGCCGCGCGCCTCGCCAAGGCCGACCTCGTCACCGAGATGGTCGGCGAGTTCCCCGAGCTTCAGGGGTTGATGGGCCGCAAATACGCGGCGCTCCAGGGCGAGCACGACAGCGTCTGCGCGGCCATCGAGGAGCACTACAAGCCGCTCGGCCCCTCCGACCGGGTGCCGACCGATCCGGTCTCGATCGCGGTGGCGCTCGCCGACAAGCTCGACACGCTGGCGGGCTTCTGGGCGATCGACGAGAAGCCCACGGGCAGCAAGGACCCGTTCGCCCTGCGCCGAGCCGCTCTCGGCGTGATCCGGCTGATTCTCGACGGCGGCCTGCGCCTGCGGCTGCTGGAGCAGGTCGGCGCTGCGGATCGCGGCCTCGCCGGGCGGGCCGGCGCCGACGCGCGGGATCTCCTCGGCTTCTTCGCCGACCGCCTGAAGGTCTATCTCCGCGACCAGGGCGCCCGCCACGACCTGATCGACGCCGTCTTCGCCCTCCCCGGCCAGGACGACCTGCTGATGGTCGTGCGCCGCGTCGAGGCGCTCGGCCAGTTCCTCGACACCGAGGACGGGAAGAACCTGCTCGCGGGCTACAAGCGCGCGGCCAACATCCTGCGGATCGAGGAGAAGAAGGACGGCCGCGCCTACGATGCCGCGCCGGACGCCGCTCTCGCTGCCGCGGGTGAGCCGGCCGAGCGCGCCCTGGCCGAGGCCCTGGCGAAGGCGCGGGAGACCGCCTCGGCGTCCATCGCCCGCGAGGATTTCGCCGGGGCGATGCAGGCGCTCTCGACGCTGCGCGCGCCGGTGGACGCGTTCTTCCAGGACGTGACCGTCAACGCGCCCGACGCGAAGCTCCGCGAGAACCGCTTGGCTCTGCTCAACGCGCTGCGCGCCGCAACGCGGGAAGTGGCTGAGTTCGCGAAGATCGAGGGGTGAGGCGGAGACCACCGCAGCCCCATCCTACCATCCTCCCCCTCATCCTGAGGTGCCGGAGCGTCGCGGAGGCCTCGAAGGAGGGCTCAGGGATCGCGGCGGCGTCTGGAGGGCTCCTTCGAGGCTCGCTGCGCTCGCACCTCAGGATGAGGTGGTCTGATGGGAGAGCGGACCCACCGCCCTCACCCGTGATCGTGCCCGGCATGGTCGTCCGGCTCCGGCAGGGTCAGGCCGAAATGGCTCACCAGATCGGCCACCTGCCCGGGGCTCAGCTGCCGCGGGTTGAGGTTGCGCAGGAGCAGGTAGAGCTTGGCGGTCTCTTCCAGCTCCTCGGTGGCGAAGACCGCGCCCTCCAGGCTGTCGCCAGCCACCACCGGGCCGTGATTGGCGAGCAGCACCGAGCTGTACTTTCCCGCCAAGCCCCGGATCGCGTCCGCCACGGCCGGGTCGCCCGGGCGATAGTAGGGCACGAGCGCCGTGCCGCCGGTCCGCATCAGGTAGTAGGGCGTCAGCGGCGGCAGCACCTGCCTGGGGTCGACCTCCGGCAGCATCGAGACCGCCACCGCGTGGGTCGAGTGCAGGTGGACGATGGCCTTCGCCTCGTTCCGGCTCTCGTAGAGCGCGCTGTGCAGCGGGATCTCCTTGGTGGGCTTGTCGCCGGAGACCAGCCGCCCCGCATCGTCCAGCCGCGAGATCCGCGCCGGGTCGAGGAACCCGAGCGACGCGTTGGTCGGCGTGACCAGCCAGCCGCCGTCGGGCAGGCGCAGCGAGATGTTGCCGGACGAGCCCGGCGTCAGGCCGCGCTCGAACAGCGAGCGGCCGTAGCGGCAGATCTCCTCGCGCAGCCGGCTCTCGTCGCTCATGCGGTCGCTCCCTCGATCAGCTCGAATCCGAGATCGATTTTCCTCGGGCCTGCGCCGGTCAGGCAGGCGGCGGCCTGCCGGCCGATCTCCAGGCGCGGCGTGCGCACCGTCGACAGGGGCTGCGGCATCGCCGCCGCGAAGTCGAGCCCGTTGAAGCCGAACAGCGCGATCCGCCCCGGCACTGCCAGCCCCGCCGACAGGCAGGCGAAGTAGCCGCCGAGAGCCATGTCGTCGTTGGAGAAGTAGACCGCGTCGAGATCGGGCACGCGCCCCAGCAGCGCCTCCAGCCCGGCCCGGCCCGAGGCCGGCGAGGACGGCCCCGGCCGGATCTCCTTGCCCCAGAGCGCCAGCCCCGCCTCCCCCAGCGCGGCTTCGAACCCGGCGAGCCGCTTGCCCGCCCGCAGGTCGACCGCGAGATCGTGGCCGAGATAGCCGATCCGCCGGTACCCGCGCGCCACGAGGTGGCGGGCGCTCGCCGCCCCGACGGCGCGGTTGGAGAAGCCGACCACGGCGTCGATCCCCTCCCCGTCCGTGTCGATCATCTCGACCACGCGCACGCCCCCGGCCTTCGCCAGGGCGACGGTGCCGGGATTGTGCTCCAGCCCGGTGAGCAGCAGCGCCGCCGGCCGCCAGGACAGGAGCGCGGCGGCCAGCGCCTCCTCCCGGTCCGGGTCGTAGTCGCTGACGCCGATCACGCAGGGGATGCCATCGGCGTCGAGGGCGGCGGTGAGGCCGCGCAGCAGGTCGGGGAAGACCACGTTGGCGAGCGACGGGATGACGACCCCCACGAGCCGCGCGCTCGCCCCCTGGCCGGCGAGGCTGCCGGCAAGGCGATTCGGCACGTAGCCGAGCCGGGCCACCGCCTCCGCCACCCGCTCGCCGGCGCGCTTGGAGTAGGAGCCGTGGTTGCGCAGGACCCGCGAGACCGTGCTCTCGCCGACCCCGGCCTCGCGGGCGACGTCGGTGAGGGTGACGAGCCGCCCCGGCGGCTGGATGTCGTCCATGGCCCCGCTCTCCCGGCGCGGTTTATTTTCACGACGCCCGTCGAACCTCCCGGCGTCCTTCCCTCATCCTGAGACGACTGCGAAGCGGGCCCCGAAGGAGGCCTCCGCCACGCTGCAGCGCCTCGGCATAAGGCAGGAATGGGAAGACCGTCCGCGTCGATCCACGACTGACATAGCGGCCTGCATTATCTCGCACAACCGGATTGGCAGCGCTGCCAAAAGGCGATATGGCACCGCCCCAGCGCCGCCCGACGAGCGGTGAAGAGCAATGTCCGGCAGCCGTGCGGCCCGGACCAGGGAGTACGCCATGTCGGTTCAAGCCGCCCCGCTGGGGGGCGCCACCGCACCCGCGGACGAGAAGTCCTTCGCCGACCGCACCTACGCGAAGGTGTTCTGGCGCCTCGTGCCGTTCCTGATGCTCTGCTACGTCGTGGCGTATCTCGACCGGGTGAATGTCGGCTTCGCCAAGCTCCAGATGTCCCAGGAGCTGAAGTTCTCCGAGACGGTCTACGGCCTCGGCGCCGGCATCTTCTTCCTCGGCTACTTCCTGTTCGAGGTGCCCTCGAACGTGATCCTGCACCGGGTCGGCGCCCGGGTGTGGATCGCCCGGATCATGATCACCTGGGGGGTGATCTCCGGGGCGTTCCTGTTCGTGAACTCCGAGTGGAGCTTCTACGGGATGCGCTTCCTCCTCGGTCTCGCCGAGGCCGGGTTCTACCCGGGCGTCATCCTCTACACGACCTCGTGGTTCCCGGCCCATCGCCGGGCCCGGGTGATCGCCGTGTTCATGGCGGCGATCCCGATCTCCGGCATCTTCGGCAACCCGCTCTCCGGCTGGATCATGGACGCGTTCAACGGCGCCCACGGCCTGTCCGGCTGGCAGTGGATGTTCCTGATCGAGGCGGTGCCGGCGGTGCTGATCGGCCTCGCAGTGTTCTTCTACCTCGACAACCGCCCCGCCGAGGCCAAGTGGCTGACCGACGCCGAGAAGCAGCTCCTCGAGCGCGACATCGCGGCCGACAACCAGGGCAAGGAATCGAGCCCGCACTCCATCGCCACCGTGTTCCGCAACGGCCGCGTGTGGTTCATGAGCCTGATCTACTTCGCCTTCGTCACCGGCCAGTACGGGCTGACCTTCTGGATGCCGACGATCGTCAAGGCGTCGGGCGTGCAGGGCAACTTCAACATCGGCCTGATCAGCGCGATCCCGTTCGTGTGCGCGGCGATCGTGATGATCCTGCTCGGCCGCTCCGCCGACCGGATGCGCGAGCGCCGCTGGCACCTGATCATCCCGGCGCTGATCGGCGCGGTCGCCTTCGTGGTCTCGGCCAATGCCGGCTCGACGACGCTCGCCATCGCGGCCCTGTCGGTGGCGGCGGCCGGCGTGCTGACCTGCTCGCCCCTGTTCTGGTCGCTGCCCACGGCGTTCCTCAGCGGCGCGGGCGCGGCGGCCGGCATCGCGCTGATCAACTCGGTGGGGAACCTCGCGGGCTTCGTCAGCCCCTACGTGATCGGCGCCCTGCGGGATGCCACCGGCAGCACCGCCACGGGCCTCTACGCGCTCGCCGCCATGCTGGTGGTCGGCGCGGTCTGCGTGTTCGTCACACCCGCCCGGATGGTCAACCGCTGACCTCTGATCCAGGCGCGACCTGGCCCCTCTCCCGCACGGGAGAGGGGACCCGCGCTTCGAGCGGCGACGCCGAGGCGCCCTTTCCCAGCTTCAGGAGCCGTCCCCGATGACCAACGCAACACCCCGCGCCGCGGTGATCGGCCTGGGCTCCATGGGCTCCGGCATGGCCGGCTCGCTCCTGCGGGCGGGCTTCGCGGTCTCCGCCTGCGACGTGAACCCGGACGCGGTGGCGCGCTTCGCGACCGCCGGCGGCCGGGGCGCCGCGAACCCCGCCGAGGCGGCGCGGGACGCCGACGTGGTGGTGAGCGTGGTGGTCAACGCCGCCCAGACCGAGGCGGTCCTGTTCGGCGAGAACGGCGCCGCCACCGCGATGCCGGAGGGCGCGGTGTTCGTCTCCTCCGCCACGATGGACCCGGCCGTCGCCCGGGCGCTGGCGGCGCGGCTGGAGGCCACCGGCCGCCACTACCTCGACGCCCCGATGAGCGGCGGCGCCGCCCGCGCGGCCGAGGGCGGCCTGACCTTCCTGGCCTCGGGCTCGGCGGCGGCCTTCGCGAAGGCGCGGCCCGCCCTCGATGCCATGGCGGGCACGCTCTACGAGCTCGGCGACGCGGCCGGCCAGGGCGCGGCCTTCAAGATGATCAACCAGCTGCTCGCGGGCGTGCACATCGCCGCCGCCTCGGAGGCGATGGCCTTCGCGGCCAAGCAGGGGCTCGACCTCCGGCGCGTCTACGAGGTGATCACCAAGTCGGCCGGCAATTCCTGGATGTTCGAGAACCGGGTGCCGCACATCCTCGACGCCGACTACAGCCCGAAGAGCGCGGTCGACATCTTCGTCAAGGATCTCGGCATCGTGCAGGACATGGCTCGGGCCGAGAAGTACCCGGTCCCGGTGGCGGCGGCGGCCCTGCAGATGTTCCTGATGGCGTCGGGCGCCGGCATGGGCCGGGACGACGACGCCTCGGTGGCGCGGCTCTACGCCCAGGTCTCGGGGGCGAAGCTGCCCGAGAAAGCTTGAGGGGACAGAACCATGCCGCGCTTCGCCGCCAACCTGAGCCTCATGTTCAACGAGGTGCCGTTCCTCGACCGGTTCGAGGCCGCGGCCCGGGCCGGGTTCGACGCCGTCGAGTTCCTGTTCCCCTACGAGCACGCGCCGGACGACATCGGCGCGCGGCTCCGGGCGAACGGCCTGACCCAGGCCCTGTTCAACCTGCCGCCGGGCGACTTCGCCGAAGGGGAGCGCGGGATCGCCGCCTTTCCCGAGCGGTTCGACGAGCTGAAGGCGGGGGTCGACACGGCGCTCCGCTACGCCGAGGCGACCGGCGTCGGCCGGCTCCACCTCATGGCGGGCCTCGCCCCCTGGGACGATCCCAGGGCGGTCGAATCCTACCGCCGGGCGGTGACCTGGACGGCGGAGCGGCTGGCGCCGGTCGGCCTCGACCTCGTCCTGGAGCCGATCAACGGCCGCAACATGCCGGGCTACTTCCTCAACGATTTCGGCCGCGCGGCCGACCTGATCCGCGACCTCGCCCTGCCGAACCTGAAGCTCCAGTTCGACCTCTACCACTGCCAGATCCTGCACGGCGACGTGACCGTGCGGCTGCGCGCCCTGATGCCGCTCATCGGCCACGTCCAGACCGCGAGCGTGCCCGAGCGGCACGAGCCCGGGACCGGCGAGATGGCCGACTTCTTCCTGTTCGACGAGCTGGACCGGCTCGGCTACCGCGGCTTCGTCGGCTGCGAGTACATTCCGGCCGCCGACACCGTCGCGGGCCTCGGCTGGCTCGCCGCCTACAAGGGGAGCGGCCGATGAGCCTCGCGCTGGGATGCGTCGCCGACGACTACACGGGCGCCTCGGACCTCGCCAACACGCTGACCAAGGCGGGCCTGCGCACGATCCAGACCATCGGCGTGCCTGAGGACAGCCGGTCGCTGCCGGAGGCCGACGCTGTGGTGGTGGCCCTCAAGAGCCGCTCGATCCCCGCCGACCAGGCCGTGGCGCGCTCCCGCGAGGCGGAAGCTTGGCTGCGGGCCCGGGGCGCGGCCCACGTGATGTTCAAGGTCTGCTCGACCTTCGACTCCACCGATGCGGGCAATATCGGCCCGGTCATGGACGCCCTGCGGGCCGAGGCCGGCGAGACCGTCGCCCTCGTCACCCCGGCTTTCCCCGAGACGGGGCGGAGCGTCTACCAGGGCAACCTGTTCGTCGGTTCGGTGCCGCTGAACGAGAGCCCGCTCAAGGACCACCCGCTGAACCCGATGCGCGACGCCAACCTCGTGCGCGTGCTCGGGCGCCAGAGCGGCAGTCCCGTCGGCCTGATCGACACCGCCACGGTGTCGAGGGGCGCGGAGGCCGTGGCCGCCCGCCTCGACGCCCTCGCGCAGGAGGGCAAGGGCGCCGCCATCGCGGACGCGATCTTCGACAGCGACCTCGAGGTGCTCGGCCGGGCGATCGTCGGCCGCAAGTTCTCGGTCGGCGCGTCCGGCCTCGGCCTCGGCCTCGCGCGGGCGCTCGCGGCCGACGGGCGGGGAACCCAGGACGCCGCCGGCGCGGCCGTGGGCGAGCCGGTGGGCGGCGCCTCCGCCTGCCTCGCCGGCAGCTGCTCGCAGGCGACCCTCCAGCAGGTCGCCGCCGCGGAGGCGATCATGCCGGTGCTGCGCCTCGACCCGGTGCGGCTGCTCGCGGGCGACGACGTGGTCGCTGAGGCCCTGGCCTTCGCGGACAAGCACTTGGCCTCGGGCCCGGTGCTGATCGCCACCTCGGCGCCGCCCGAGGCGGTGCGCGCGCTCCAGGCCGCCCACGGCGTCGACGCGGCCGGCCACGCCATCGAGGCGGCGCTGGCAGCGATCGCCGAGGGCCTCGTCGCCCGCGGGGTGCGCCGGCTCGTCGTCGCCGGCGGCGAGACCTCTGGCGCGGTGGTCGACCGGCTGGGTCTCACGGCCTTCCTGCTCGGGCCGGAGATCGCCGCGGGCGTGCCGGTGCTGCGCACGGCGGGCCGGCCCGAGCCGATGCTACTCGCCCTCAAATCCGGCAATTTCGGCGGCGCCGACTTCTTCGGCCGCGCCCTCGACATGATGGCCTGACGCCACAACCCGACGGGAGGTTTTCCATGCACGCCCTGATTCTCGGCGCCGCCGGCATGATCGGCCGCCGCCTCGTGGACGCCCTGGTGGGGGATGGCCGGGTCGGCGGACAGCCGCTCACCGCCCTCACCCTCCTCGACGTGGTCCCGCCGTCGGCGCCCGAGGGCTTCTCCGGCCCGGTGCGGGCCGAGGCCGCCGACCTCACGGCGCCCGGCGCCGCCGAGGCCGCCATCGCCGAGCGGCCGGGGGTCATCTTCCACCTCGCCGCCGTGGTCTCCGGCGAGGCCGAGGCGAACCTCGAGCTAGGCTACCGGGTCAACCTCGACGGCACCCGCCTGCTCCTCGACGCAATCCGGGCGGCCAGCGCGGCGGACGGCTACCGGCCGAAGCTGGTCTTCACCTCTTCGCTCGCGGTGTTCGGACCGCCCTTCCCCAAGGTCATCCCGGACGACCACATCCTGCGCCCCGCCTCCTCCTACGGGGTCCAGAAGGCCATGGGCGAGCTGATGCTCGCCGACTACGCGCGCCGCGGCTTCCTCGACGGGATCGGCCTGCGGCTACCGACGATCTGCGTACGGCCGGGCAAGCCCAACAAGGCGGCCTCGGGCTTCTTCTCGGGCATCATCCGCGAGCCGCTCGCCGGCCAGGAGGCGATCCTGCCGGTGCCCGACACGGTGCGGCACTGGTTCGCGAGCCCCGCGGCGGCGGTGGGCTTCCTCACCCACGCGGCCGGACTCGATCTCGCGGCGATCGGCCCGCGGATCAGCCTGACCATGCCGGGCGTCTCGGCGACGGTGGCGGAGGAGATCGAGGCCCTGCGGCGCGCGGCGGGCGACAAGGCCGTGGCGCTGATCCGGCGCGAACCCGACGCCACCATCGCGCGGATCGTCGGCTCCTGGCCGGAGGCGTTCGAGCCGGAGGCCGCCCTGGCCCTGGGCTTCCGGGCGGATGAATCCTTCGACGCGATCGTGGCCCAGCACGTGGCCGAGTTCCACGGGGGCTGAAGCCTCAGGCGAGGGCGGAGCGGATGTCGGTCTGCGGGAAATCGTCGCCGACATAGAGCAGCGGCACGCCGTGCACCTGTGCGCAGGCATAGGCGAAGCAGTCGCCGAGGTTCAGGCGCGCCGGGTGGCGGCCCTTGCCGTAGCGGGCATGGGCCGCAACGGCGATGCGGATTTCTGCAAGGCCGAGGGAGACCATCCCGATACCGACCGTCTCGCGGAAGCTGTTCACGAGTCTCTCGGCGGTCTCAGGCGGCAGCGACCGAATGCGAGCCACCGCCAAGACAGCCTCGAACTGGGCGAGGGCGCTGGTCAGACGATGCGGAGCTTGGCGGATACAATCTGCCACCCGTTCATATCCCTGCTCCTGGCACAGGATCGCCACCAGCGCCGACGCATCGATGAACATCAGTCCTCATAGAAGCTGTCGTAGAAGGTCTTGTCGGCCTTGAGGCCGGTCTTCGGGTAGGCGGCAAGGGCCTCCTGTATCGGGCGGATCTTCTCCAGAAATTCGGTCAGCGACTCTTCCCGCCGATCCAGCTCGTTCTGAAGCGCGATCCGCACCGCCTCGGTCTTGCTCACGCCGGCCCGCGATGCCAGCTTCTCGGCCAGCTGATTCACCTCTTCGCTGCGGATGTTGAGCGGCATGGCGGCCCCCGTGTAGACACGGAGAGGCTAGTGTCTACACACCCCTGCCGCAAGGGCGGCCAGACTCCGACCAAGGATCCCGATGACCCGCCTCGACGAGGCCCGCGCCGCGCTGAAGAAGACGTTCGGCTACGAGGATTTCCGCCCCGGCCAGGACGAGGTGATCGGCGCGGTGCTCGACGGGACCGACGTGTTCGCCGTGATGCCCACGGGCTCGGGCAAGTCGATGACCTACCAGCTCCCGGCGCTGGTCGATCCGGGGCTCACCGTGGTGGTCTCGCCGCTGATCGCGCTGATGCACGATCAGGTCCAGCAGATGCGCAGCGTCGGCATCCGCGCCGCGACCCTGAACTCGACGGTCGGGGAATCCGAGTCCCGCGAGACGTGGCGCGCCCTGCGCTCCGGCGACCTGCGGCTGCTGTTCGTTTCCCCCGAGCGCCTGCTGATGGACGGCTGCATGGACGCCCTGCGCGGCGCCGGCGTCCGGCGGCTCGCCGTCGACGAGGCCCACTGTGTCTCGCAGTGGGGCCACGATTTCCGGCCCGAGTACCGGGAGATCGCCCGCGCCCGGACGGCGCTGGGCAACGTCCAGACCCTGGCGCTCACCGCCACCGCCGACGCCGCGACCCGCGCCGAGATCGCCGAGCGCCTGTTCCCGCAGGACCGGCCCCCGAAGATCTTCGTCCACTCCTTCGACCGGCCGAACATCCGGCTGACCTTCCAGCCCAAGGACAACCCGGCCCGGCAGATCGAGCGGTTCCTGAAGCACCGGCGCGCGGAGAGCGGGATCATCTACTGCTCGTCGCGCAAGCGCACCGAGCAGCTCGCCGAAACCCTTCGGAAGGACGGGTTCGACGCCCTGCCCTACCATGCCGGCCTCGACCAAGCGACGCGGATGGCGAACCAGGACCGGTTCCTGCAGGAGGACGGGGTGGTGATGACCGCCACAGTCGCCTTCGGCATGGGCATCAACAAGCCGGACGTGCGCTTCGTCTGCCACGCCGACATGCCCAACAACGTCGAGGGCTACTATCAGGAGATCGGCCGCGCCGGCCGCGACGGGCTGCCCGCCGACACCCTGACCCTCTACGGCCTCGACGACATGGCGCTCCGCCGCCGCCAGATCGACGAGAAGGAGATCTCGGACGACCGCCGCCGGGTCGAGCGGCGCAAGCTCGAGGCGATGATCACCCTGTGCGAGGGCGCCACCTGCCGCCGCCAGTCGCTGCTCGCCTATTTCGGCGAGTCGAGCGGCGCTTGCGGCCGCTGCGACCTGTGTCGTGGCGGCGTCACCCTCGTGGACGGGACCGTCCCGGCCCAGAAGATCCTCTCGGCGATCGTGCGCACCGGGCAGCGCTTCGGCGCGGCCTATATCTGCGACGTGGTCCACGGGAAGGAGAGCGACCAGATCCGCCGCAACGGCCACGCGAGCCTCAAGACCTTCGGGGTCGGGGCGGACAAGCCGGTGGCGGCGTGGCGGGCGATCCTGCGCCAGCTCTTCGCCGCCGGGGCGATCGCCGAGAACGCCGACGGCTACGGCGGCCTGTCCATGACCGAGAAGGGCGAGGCGATCCTGTTCGGCCGGGAGCCGGTCCAGCTCCGCCCCGATCCGGAGCCGAAGGCCGAATCCCGCGATCGCCGCCGGGCCGCCGCCCGCGAGGACGGCGAGATCGCCCTCTCGGAGACCGACGAGGCGCTGTTCCAGCACCTGCGCGGCCTGCGCGCCACGCTCGCCCGGGCCGAGGGCATCGCGGCCTTCATGGTCTTCCCGGACCGGACCCTCATCGAGATGGCCCGCCAGAAGCCCGTCGATCTCTGGGCGCTGCGCACCGTCCACGGGGTCGGCGAGCGCAAGCGCGAGGCCTACGGCGACAGGTTCGTGGCCGCGATCGCCGATTTTCTGGCCCATCCGCCCGCGGCGTGACCGGCACCCATACACGGCCAGCAGGGCCGGCGTATTGCAACGCGGTGGCGGAACGCACTAATCCGTCACCGTCGCCGCGCGCGGCCCGGTTCGGGTCGCGCATCGGGTCGAGGGCCCTGCCAGGGCTCCCGGACCGCCCTCGTCGAGACCGCCCATGTTCCGCAACGACGTTCCGATCACCCCCGAGCTCGTGGCCCAGCACGGCCTGACGCCGGACGAGTACGAGCGCTTCCGCGGCCTGATCGGGCGCGACCCGACGCTGACCGAGCTCGGCATCGTCTCGGCGATGTGGAACGAGCACTGTTCCTACAAGTCCTCCCGCAAGCACCTGCGCGGGCTGCCGACCTCGGCGCCGTGGGTGATCCAGGGGCCGGGCGAGAACGCGGGCGTCATCGACATCGGCGACGGCCACGCCTGCGTCTTCAAGATGGAGAGCCACAACCACCCGAGCTACATCGAGCCCTACCAGGGCGCGGCGACCGGCGTGGGCGGCATCCTGCGCGACGTCTTCACCATGGGCGCGCGGCCGATCGCGGCGCTCAACGCCCTGCGCTTCGGCTCCCCCAACCATCCGCGCACGCGCGCCCTCGTCTCGGGCGTGGTCGCGGGCGTCGGCGGCTACGGCAACTCCTTCGGCGTGCCGACCGTCGGCGGCCTGACCGGCTTCCACAAGCGTTATGACGGCAACATCCTAGTCAACGCCATGGCGGTGGGGCTCGCCCGCACCGACGGCATCTTCTACGCGGCCGCCGCCGGCGTCGGGAACCCGATCGTCTATCTCGGCTCCAAGACCGGCCGCGACGGCATCCACGGCGCCACCATGGCGTCGGCCGAGTTCGACGAGGAATCCGAGTCGAAGCGCCCGACCGTGCAGGTCGGCGACCCCTTCGCCGAGAAGCTGCTGCTGGAGGCCTGCCTAGAGCTGATGGCCTCCGGCGCGGTCATCGCCAT
Source organism: Methylobacterium sp. UNC300MFChir4.1 (assembly GCF_900110155.1). NCBI lineage: Bacteria > Pseudomonadati > Pseudomonadota > Alphaproteobacteria > Hyphomicrobiales > Methylobacteriaceae > Methylobacterium > Methylobacterium sp. UNC300MFChir4.1. The sequence continues at coordinate 22,948 of NZ_FOCS01000017.1, forward strand.
CCAGGACATGGGCGCGGCGGGCCTCACCTGCTCGGCGGTGGAGATGGGCGCCAAGGGTGACCTCGGCGTCGAGCTCGACATCGACAAGGTGCCGGCTCGCGAGGAGGGCATGACGCCTTACGAGATGATGCTCTCGGAGAGCCAGGAGCGCATGCTCATGGTGCTCAAGCCCGGCATGGAGGCCGAGGCCGAAGCCATCTTCGTGAAGTGGGGGCTCGACTTCGCGGTCATCGGCCGGACCACCGACACGGTGCGCTTCGTGATCAAATGGCACGGTGAGACCGTGGCCGACCTGCCGATCAAGGAACTGGGCGACGAGGCCCCGCTCTACGACCGGCCGCACCTCGCCAACACGCACCAGCCGGTGATCGCGGCCGCCGATGTGTCGGCCCCGGCCTCGCTCACCGACGCGCTGAGGCGCCTCGTCGGCTCACCCGACCTCGCCTCGAAGCGCTGGGTGTTCGAGCAGTACGACCACTTCATCCTAGGCAACACCGTCCAGAAGCCCGGCGGCGACGCCGCCATCGTGCGGGTCGAGGACGGGCCGAAGGGGCTGGCGCTCACCTGCGACGTCACCCCGCGCTACTGCGAGGCCGACCCGGTCGAGGGCGGCCGGCAGGCCGTGGCCGAGGCGTGGCGCAACATCACCGCGGTCGGCGCCAAGCCGCTGGCCATCACCGACAACCTGAACTTCGGCAACCCCGAGAAGCCCGAGGTGATGGGCCAGCTCGTCGGCTGCCTCCAGGGCATCGGCGAGGCCTGCCGGGCGCTCGACTTCCCGGTCGTGTCGGGCAACGTCTCGCTCTACAACGAGACCAACGGCGTCGGCATCCTGCCGACCCCGACCATCGGCGGCGTCGGCGTGCTGGACGACGTGGCGCGCCACGCGACCATCGCCCTGAAGCGCGAAGGCGACGTGCTGGTGCTGATCGGGGCGAGCGAGGGCTGGCTCGGCCAGTCGTCCTACCTGTCGGTGATCGAGGGCCGCGAGGAGGGCGCGCCGCCGCCCGTCGACCTCGCGCTGGAGCGCCGCAACGGCGACTTCGTCCGCGGCCTGATCCAGGCGGGCACCGTCGACACGGTCCACGACCTCGCGGATGGCGGCCTCGCCGTGGCACTCGCCGAGATGGCGATGGCGGGCCGGATCGGCGCGGCGCTCTCCGACGTGCCGGTGGACCTGCCGGCCCACGCCTACCTCTTCGGCGAGGACCAGGGCCGCTACCTGCTGGCGGTGCGGCCGGAGGCGGCCACCGATCTCCTCTCGGCCGCCGCGGCACAGGGCGTGGCCGCGGCCTCGGTCGGCGTCGCGGGCTCCGACCGTTTGACCCTGCCGGGCGGCGAGACCATATCGCTCGCCGACCTGAATGCGGCGCACGAGGGCTGGCTGCCCGACTACATGGCGAGCCAGCCGGCCGCGCCGGCCGCCTGAGCCCCGTTCTGACGAGGAGTTTCCCGATGCCGATGGATGCGGGCGAGATCGAGCGCATGATCCGCGAGGCCCTGCCGGACGCGCAGGTGGAGATCCGCGACCTCGCGGGCGACGGCGACCACTACGCCGCCACCGTCCTGTCGGCGGCCTTCAAGGGCAAGACCCGGGTGGCGCAGCACCAGATGGTCTACGGCGCCCTCCAGGGCCGGATGGGCGGCGTGCTCCACGCCCTTGCGCTGACCACGGGCGTCCCGCAGGATTGAGCCTTCTGGCGGGAGCGCTCCCGATGGATCGACCGGGTCTCTACGACGACGACATCGTGACCTGGGCCGAGGAGCAGGCGGCCGCCCTGCGCGCGCTGGCCGAACGACCTGAGCTGTCGAACGCAGTCGATTGGGAGAACGTTGCCGAGGAGATTGAGAGCGTTGGGCGTTCGCATCTGAGGGCAGTCGAAGGTCTGCTGATCCAGACGCTCGCCCACCTCCTCAAGCGCGCATCCGCCCCGCTCGCACCGGCCAGCCTGCACTGGCGGGAGGAGATCGCGACCTTCCAGATCACCGCCTGGAACACCTACGAAGCGTCGATGCGACAAAGGCTGAACTGGAACAGGATCTGGAAATCGGCCGTCACGGCGGCCGAGGCTGGTCTTAGCGCCTATGGGAACGCGCTGCTCCCGGGACTGCCGGAAGCCTGCCCGTTCCGTCCTGAGGATCTGCTGACCGAGACTTTCGACATAGAGCGCGCACTTCGTACGATCGCCGCGTCGGTTGCGCGCCGCTGATTCAGGCCTCACATACAAGCGACAAGCAAGGACAGAGCGATGACCGACGCTAACACGACCATCCAGAACGAGATCGCCTCCCAGGACGTGGTGGTGTTCATGAAGGGCACACCGCAGATGCCGCAATGCGGCTTCTCGGGGCAGGTGGTGCAGATCCTCAACTACCTCGGCGTGCCGTTCAAGGGCGTGAACGTCCTGGCCGATCAGGAGATCCGCGAGGGCATCAAGGCGTTCTCGAACTGGCCGACCATCCCGCAGATCTACGTGAAGGGCGAGTTCGTCGGCGGCTGCGACATCACCCGCGAGATGTTCCAGTCGGGCGAGCTGCAGACCTTCCTGTCCGAGAAGGGCGTGCCGGTGAAGACCGCCGCCGCCTGACTCTTTTGAGACTCGGCACATTGGATGAGGGCGCCCGCGGGCGCCCTTTTTCGTGCCCGTCTTTGCGAGCGCAGCGAAGCAATCCAGGGCGGCTCGAGCTCGGCGGGCGTGGCGCCGCTGGATTGCTTCGCTCCGCTCGCAAAGACGGCGAATGGATCAGCGCGGCTCCCGCGCGACGAACAGCGCCACGCAGCCGACGACTGTGATCTCGACCGACCGGAACCGCCGGTCCAGCGCCGCGCGTAGCGCCGGCAGCGTGTCGGCGGCGTTCGAGAACACCCCTTTTCGGTTGTAGACCCGCATCAGCGCCCGCGCCGCGCCCGTGGTCGGGACGCCGCCCGACAGGATCGTGGCGCCGAACACCACGCCGTCGTCGGCCAAGCACGGTCGCACCGTGTCGAAGGCCTTCGCCTTGGCGGCGATGTCGCCCGGCAGGCAGTGCAGCAGGTAGGTCATCCCGATCGAGTCGAACGGCGCGATGCCGCTGGCCGGCGCACCGAGCACGTCGACCCGGTAGGTCTCGGGCCGGTAGCGCGCGATCCGGTCGGCCGCGAAGGCGAGGCTGTCGGCGTTGAGGTCCATCAGGCCGACCCGCGGCGCGGGCGCCGGGAACCGGCATCGGTCGAGGTACCAGCCGGTCCCGACCCCGACGTCGAGATGCGCGAGGCCCGCGTGCCGGTCGTAGAGATCCAGGATCCGCGCCGTGGGGCAGCGCCAGATCAGCGGGTTCGACAGGCGCAGCACGACAAGGTCGTAGATCTGCAGCGTCCGCGGATTGTAGATCGCCTGCCCGGCTCGGGTGTCGGTCGCCATGGCTCTCCGTCAGGGCCCCTGTGGGCGGCACGCATTCGCCTTCGCCGCCGCGATCGCCTATATCAGACCCTTTCCAACGTATGGATCGTTTGAACGCCATGGCGACGCCGTCGCTCGACAGCGCCCGCGCGGCCGATGCCGCGATCGAGAAGGCGCCGGATCTCCTCCCCGAGGCGCTGCCCGGCCGACGCCCCTCGCTGGTCGGCCTGACCCGCGACGCCCTCAAGGCGCAGCTCATCGGCATGGGCGTGCCCGAGCGCGAGAGCCGGATGCGCGCCGGCCAGGTCTGGCACTGGGTCAATTTCCGCGGGGCGTCCGACTTCGCCGAGATGACCAATGTCGGCAAGGCGCTGAAGGCGCAGCTCGCCGAGCACTTCACCCTGGAGCGGCCGGAGGTGGCGAGCCGGCAGGTCTCGCGCGACGGCACCCGCAAGTGGCTGCTGCGCATGGCGCCGACCAACCGGCAGGAGCACAATCGCGGCGCCGAGATCGAGTGCGTCTACATTCCCGGTCCGGACCGGGGCACGCTGTGCGTGTCCTCCCAGGTCGGCTGCACGCTGACCTGCTCGTTCTGCCACACCGGCACGCAGCGCCTCGTGCGCAACCTGTCCGCGGCCGAGATCGTCCAGCAGCTCGTCACCGCCCGCGACGAACTCGGCGACTGGCCTGGCCAGATGCCGAGCCGCGACGCCGGCGGCTCCGGCGAGGTCGGCCGGCTCGTGACCAACATCGTGTTCATGGGCATGGGCGAGCCCCTCTACAACCTCGACGCCGTGGTCGACGCGGTCGGGGTGATGTCGGATCAGGAGGGCCTCGGCCTCTCGCGCCGCCGGATCACGGTCTCGACCTCGGGGGTCGTGCCGCAGATCCCGCGGCTCGGCGAGCAGGCCAACGCCATGCTGGCGATCTCGCTGCACGCCGTGCGCGACGACCTGCGCGACGAGCTGGTGCCGCTCAACCGGAAATACCCGATCGCCGAGCTGCTCGCGGCCTGCCGGGCCTATCCGGGCCTGAGCAACGCCCGCCGGATCACCTTCGAGTACGTGATGCTGAAGGGCGTCAACGATTCGGACGCGGACGCGCGGGAGCTGGTCCGCCTGCTCAAGGGCATACCGGCCAAGATCAACCTGATCCCGTTCAACCCCTGGCCGGGCAGCCGCTACGAGTGCTCGGACTGGGACCGGATCGAGCGCTTCTCCGAGATCGTGTTCAACGCCGGCTACGCCTCGCCGGTGCGCACGCCCCGCGGCCGGGACATCCTGGCGGCCTGCGGCCAGCTCAAGAGCGAGACCGAGAAGCTGCGCGCCCGCGCCCGGCTGATGCAGGAGGAAGGCATCGGCGTGGAGAGTTTCTACGCGGGCGCCGACGACTGACACCCGTCTTTGCGAGCGCAGCGAAGCAATCCAGAGTAGCGCCACGCGCACAGATGGCGCGCAGCCCTGGGTCGCTTCGCTGCGCTCGCGATGACGAGGTGGCTCACGCCGCAAACCGCCGCTCCTCCGCACGGCGAAGCGGCATCTCCGCGGCCCCGACCCATTCCGTGCGGTGCCGCGGCAGGGCCTCCGGGTGCTCGGCCTGAAGCCACGTGATCATCGCCTCGCGGACCACGCAGCGCAGGTCCCAGGCCTGGGGCGCGTTGCGGGCGCTCACCAGCATTCGGATCTCGATCGTCGCTTCCTTCGCGTCCGAGACCTGAAGGTTGACCACCTTGCCGTCCCACAGGGGCGTGGCCCTGGCGATCTCGGCGAGCTTCTCGCGCATCGCCGCGACCGGCGCCCGGTGGTCGACGTAGACGAACACGCTGCCGATCAGCGAGGCGCCGTCGCGGGTCCAGTTCTGGAACGGCTTCTGGATGAAGTAGGTCAGCGGCAGGACCAGCCGGCGCCAGTCCCAGAGGCGGACCACCACGTAGGTCGCGGTGATCTCCTCGACCCAGCCCCACTCGTTCTCGACGATGATCGCGTCCTCGATCCGGATCGGCTGCGTGATGGCGATCTGGATACCGGCCACGAGGTTCGACAGGACCGGCTGCATGGCGAGACCGAGGACGAGGCCCGCCGCACCCGCCGAGGCGAGCAGGCTGACGCCGTACTGGCGCACCGGCTCGAAGGTCATCAGCGCCACCGACAGGGTGACGAGCGCCACCAGCGTCACGCCCGCCCGCTCCAGGATGCGCATCTGGGTGAAGTGCTTGCGCGCCAGGAGGTTGTCCTCGGCGTCGAGCTTGAACCGCCGCAGGTAGATCACCGTGGCGATGTGCAGCGCGGTGGCGCAGCACCAGCCAGTCAGCGTCACGAAGGCCACCAGCAGGATCTGGTTGAGGGCGATCCGCACCTCCCAGGACAGGTGCACGGTGGTCGAGGCGAGGCTGATCGCCACGACGATTAGGCCGAGGCGGCTCGGCCCGCGGGTGCGCGACACCAACGAGCGCCAGAACAGGCTCTTGGTCGCGACCGCCCGCTTCATCGCCCGGTAGACGATCCCGTGCAGGGGCATCACCACGGCGCAGCAGGCGACGATGAGGATCAGGCTCTCGGCCCACCACGGCAGGTAGGCCAGCGCGCGAGCTGCGGAGCGGGCGAGCGCGTCGAGGTCCGGCATCGGGCATCGCTCCACGGGTTCCGAACGGGACCTGGAGGAATGGGTGGGCGCTCGCGGCGGTTCCGCAGCGCACCATGTGCCCGCCGCAACGCAGCAGCCCGGCGCAGCGGGTTGCTCCGCCGCGTCCGAGGCTGAACCCCGGACGACGGCCTCCGCACCCCCGTCCTTGCGAGCGGAGCGAAGCAATCCAGGGCAGCGCTACGTTCACCGGTGGCGCGCTGCGCTGGGTCGCTTCGCTCCGCTCGCGATGACGGGCGGGAGCACCGATCGAAGCGTCCGAACGCCCGCCCTACTTCGCCGCCCCCACCGTCACGCTGCCCGAGGCGGTCCGGCCGAACCGCGCCGGCCGGTACATGTCCTCAACGGTGGCGCCGGGATGCACGTAGGTCCCGGGCGAGACCGCACGCACCGTGTAGGCCACGGTGAAGAAGGCCGACTGGCTCGGGTCGCGGTCGTAGGCCGCCACGAAGCGGTCGTCCCGGAACTCGGTGTGGACCGGCTGCACGTCAGACTTGGCGAAGGCGAGCCCCTGGAGCGCGTCGGCGTCTAGGAGCTTCGGATTGTCGATCTCCAGCCCCGCCGGCAGCGGATCGACCAGCAGGAGCCGCGCCGCCTCCGCCTTGGCCTCGGTGACCTTGAGCACCACCACCAACCGGTCGTTCTGGCGCAGGCCGCTCGCCGGATCGACGGTGCTGCCGTCGAGACGGCGGAAGCTGCGTTCGATCGTGTAGCCCTGCTGCGCCGCCGGCTCCGGCACCAGGGGGCTGCCGTTGACGGTCACGGCCACCTGCACAGGCGCGCGGCCGGTATTGGTGAGCTGAACGCCCCGGTCGGCCAGGGCCGCCTCCCGGTAGACCCGCGCCAGCATCCCGGTCTGCGGGGCGCCGTCCAGGGTGAACGAGAGGGCGCCCGCCTCGTTCGACAGGCTCTCGGCGGCGAGCACCAGCCAGGCATTCTCCTGCGTGCTCGTCGAGCGCTCGGATTGCTGCTCCTCGCCGAGCGCGGAAGCCGCGGGGCCCAGCGCCCCCTGCGCCAGCCCGCTCTCGGCGGCCAGGGTGATGAGCCCGGCCCCGTCGCGCAGGCGGGAGCCGTAATCGGCGCGGTAGACACCCTTGTCGCGCTCGGCGCGCAGGACCGTGAGCGCCGATTCCATGGTCTTGGCGGCCCGGCCGCGGTCGCCGAGCAGCGCCAGGGCGGCGGCGAGCTGCGCGCGCCCGAGGGCGGAGGAGAAGTCGCCGATCTTGGTGTCGGCGAGGTAGCGCAGGTCGCCCATCACCGGCCGGCCGTTCCGGGCGAGCACGTAGGCCGCGTAGGCGAGGTCGGCGCCGCCGTTGCGCACCTCGGTGGCGTTGGTCACCGCGTTGCGCAGGTAGTCGAGGGCCTGGGCGAAGGCCTTCTGCGGCACCGCGAAGTTGCGCTCGCGGGCGCGGGTCAGGAAGTCGGTCACGTAGGCGTCGAGCCAGAGGTCGCTCGACCCCTGCGCCGACCACAGGCCGAAATCGCCGCTCGAATCCTGGCGGGCGAGCAGGCGCTCGATCGATTCGCGCACCCTTTCGTCGGCGCCGTTGTCGAGGGCGAGCTTCTCCAGGGCCGCGAGCTTGTTGACGTAGAGCAGCGGCATCGCCCGGCTCACCACCTGCTCGGAGCAGCCGTAGGGGTAGCGGTCGAGCGCCCGGAGCAGGGCCGCCACGTCGACCCCCGGCAGGGCCGTGGCCGAGAGCGAGACGCTGCCGGTGCCTGGCTGCAGGTCGGCGAGGAGGTCCGAGGTCAGCGTCAGGTTCGCCCCCGGGGCGAGGCTGCGCACCGAGCGGCGCAGCAGGGCGCCGGTCCCCGGCGAGATCCCGAGGGCGAAGCTCTGGTTGAGTGCGGCCGGGAGGCCCGGCCCCGACAGGGCGAGGTCGAGCCGGGCCGTGCCGGGTCCGGCGGCGGTGAGGGGGATCGCGAACTGGCCCTTCGCGCCGGCCTCCAGCCGCAGCGTCTGGCGCAGCGCGCTCGCGCCGACCACCACAGGGCCGGTCGGGCTCAGGTCGACCGTGTACTCGCCCGCCTGCCCCTCGACGTTGTCGAGGGCCACGAACAGGCGCGAGCGGTCGCCGGTGTCGAGGAAGCGCGGCAGCGTGGCGCTGAGCACGACCGGGTCGCGGATGATCACGTCGGCCTGGGCCTGCCCGACCCGGTCGCCGCTCCAGGCGGTGACCATGACGCGGCCGGTGCCGTTGAAGGCCGGGATCGGGAAGGTGACGCTGGCCGCGCCGTCCGACCCCACGGTCACCACGCCGGAATAGAGCGCCAGCGGCGCCTGGGTCGGCGGGGAATCGGCGAGTTCGCCGCCGCCCGCGTCGCCGCCGGAGCGGATCGCCCCGGCCGAGCCCTGCATGCCGTCGATCAGGTAGCCGTAGAGGTCGCGGACCTCCGGTCCGAGCGCCCGCTGGCCGAGGAAGTACTGGGTCGGGTCCGGCGCCGCGTAGCGGGTCAGGTTGAGGATGCCGACATCGACCAGCGCCACGGTGATCCGCGCCGGCTCGCCGGCCTTCAGCCCGGTGAGCTGGACCGGCAGGGTCAGGTCCTGGCGCGGGCGCGCCCGCTCCGGCGCCTTCAGGGCGACCCCGAGGCTGCGGCGCTCCCGGTCCACCGAGAACCACGCCAGACCCAGCGCCCGGCCGGGCAGGCGCTTGGCCGCCTGGTCGAGGGGCCGGTAGGCGGTGGCCACCAGGTAGGCACCGGCGCCCCACTCGGCCTTCACCGGGATGCTGACCGTGGTGCCGCCCTCCGGCACGCTGACCTCCAGGGTCTGGTGCACGCGGTCGCTGACGACCATCAGGCTGGCCTGACCCTTGAACTTCGGGCTGAGCTTGGCCCGCAGCGTGTCGCCGGCGGCGTAGGCGGCCTTGTCGAGGGTCAGGTCGAGCAGGTCGGGCGCCTCCGCGGTCTCGGAGCCGCCCCAGCCCACCTCGAAGCCGAGGCTCGCACCCGCCTCCGGAGCGCCCGCGGTCGAGACCTCCAGCCGGTAGCGGCCGAGGCCGACCGGCGCCTCGATCCGGCTCGGGCCGGCGGCCGTGAGGTCGACGGTGCTGCTGGCGACGCGCCGGGCGGACTTCACCGCCTCGAACGACCAGCGCCCGTCCGCCCGGTACCACTGGTAGGAGGAGTCGATCCGCGACAGGGTCCAGCTCACGCCCGGCCGGGCAACGAGCGCCCCGTCGGGGCGCGCGAACACCACGTCGAAGCCGGCGATCCCGCCCTCCTTGAGGTCGGTGAAGCCCTTGCGCAGGGCGAGGACCGGGCTCGCCGGGAGGATCGGCAGGGTCAGGCTGCGCGACAGCGCCCGGCCTCCGGGCTCGCCGACCGCCAGCGTGATCTTCGCCTCCAGCGCCCGCGGCGCCGCGACCTGGGGCACCGGCACCGTGACGGTGGCGGCGCCCTGCGCGTTCGTGGTGGCGTGTTCCTGCAACTCCTGGGTCGTCGGCTCCACGGCCTCGTCGTCGAGACCGATGGAATAAGTCTCCAGTCCCTTGATGCCGCTGGTGGCCGCCGCCTGCACGGTCACGCTGCCCGACACGTCGAGATCGGAGCCCGGGGCGCCGTAGAGGTAGCGGGCGGCGACGTCGACCTGCGCGGCCTCGCCCCGGTTCAGGGCCGCCTGCCGGGCCTTGAGGGTCACCTCCAGCCGCTCGGGGACGTAATCCTCAACGAGGAAGCTGGTCTCGCCGATCGCGGGCGACTTCGGGTCCGTGTAGGCGGAGACCCGCCACGTGCCGTGCATCGCCCCCGACAGGAGCGGCAGCGGCAGGGCCCGGCCGCCGAGCCCCTGGTCGGGCACCGAGACGCGCCGGTACTCGACGCCGTCCGGCCGCTTGACCACCAGGGTCAGCGGCAGGTCCGGCACGGCGGCGCCGCGGGGGTCGCGCAGCAGGGCGGTGAGCTGGACGGTCTCGCCCGTGCGGTAGACCCCGCGCTCCGGGAACAGGTAGGCGTCGAGGCCGCCGGTCTCGGGCCGTCCCTTCACGCCGCGGTCGGTGAGGTCGAAGGCGCCGAGGTTGAGGTCGAGGAAGCCGTAATCGCCGCCCGCCTGGGCGACCACGAGGCTCGGCACCAGACCGCCCTCCCCGCGGGCGAGCCCGGGATCGAAGGCGACGTGGCCCTGCGCGTCCGTGGTCCGGGTGCCCAGCACCTCGTTGTTGCGGGCGACCAGCCGGATCTCGGCGCCCGGCATCACCTGCGCGGAGGCGAGCGAGCGCAGGACCACGGTGACGCCGTCCCGGCCCTTGGTGGCGGTGAGCCCCAGGTCGGAGACCACGAACCACTGGGTCGCCTGGGTGTCGTACTCCTCGTCGGAGGCGGCCGTGCCGGAGGGGCGGGCCAGCATCACGTAGAGGCCGGGCTCGAGCTTGCCCACGGCCTGGAGGACCGGGAAGGCGGTGATGGCCTCCTGGTTCAACTCGGCCTTGGCGGTGTCGAGGGTGCCCTTCCAGACGCGCTGCCCCTTCTCGGACGCGATCGTCCGGGCGGTGGACCCGCTGAGCTGGCCCAGGAAGTCCTCCGACCGCAGGGTCGGCAGCAGGCCGCGGTCGCCGATCCGCAGAACCTCGACGTCGAGCTTCGGCGCGTTCACCGAGATCAGGGGCACGCCCGCTTGGCCCGTCCGCGGCAGGACGTAGTTGCGCCCGGTGAAGCGCACCTGCGGGGCGCGGTCGCGGACGTAGATCTCGTAATCGGCGGCCTTGAGCAGGCTCTCGCCCACCGCCGAGGGCAGGCCCTGGCGGACCACGATGGCGTAGCGGCCGCCGTGCTTGAGCCCGTCGACGCAGACCTGGGAGCCCTCCCCGGTCACGGCGGCCGCGCTGCTGCCCGAGACGGCGACGAAGGGGGCGTAGTCGGTCTTCGGGCGGATCGCCTCCGAGAAGGTGAAGCAGGCCCGGGGAGCGGCCGCGTCGGAATCGACCTTGTAGTCGAGGATGCGGAAGCCATGCTGCGCCCGCACGGTCTCGTAGGTCTCCCGGACCGAACCGGTCTCGGCCAGCGCGAGGCTCGCCGCGTAGGCGTCGAGCGCCGGGCGCCAGGATTCCTGCTCGGCCTCGGCGGCGCCGAGCGCCGCCAGCGCGGCCGCGGCGTCGGCCGCCGTGCCGGCGCGCTCGTAGGCGCGGTAGGCGGCGGCCGTCACCCGCCCGCGCAGGCGCGACCGGCCCTGATAGTCGTTGTCCTCGAGGGCACCCAGGGCCGCCGCGGCCCCCCGGGCATAGGCCTGCCAGTTGCGCGCGTCGGCGGGATCGGCCGCCACCGCGGCGGTCAAAGGCGCCAGCGCCTCGTCGGGCTTGTCGGCGGCGAGCAGGGCCAGCCCGGCCGCGCGGGACTGGCCGGCGGGCCGCAGCGGGCCGCCGGCCTCCGCCTTCAGCGCGGTCTCCAGGCGGACCGCCGCGCTGGCGAGGTCGGCCCGGACGAAGGTCCTGGTGAACGGCGCGGCGACGGCCGTCGCCGGGCGGGGCGCGGTGCGGGCCGCAGGTGGGGACAGGGCTGGCGAGGTCTGGGCGAGGGCCGGATTGCTGGCGATCCCTCCGAGGAGCGCCAGGGCACCCGCGAGCCGTCCGAGCCGCGCCATCAGCCTGTTCCCCACCTGCAATCCCGATGATTCGTCCCGGGTCCCGTCGCGCCGGAGCCTAGCACCGGCGGTCGGGCTCGCAACGCTTCGGATCGCTGTAGGCCCTGCCCGGCCTCGCGCCGAGGCTCAGAACGCCTTCAGCACCTGCTCGGCGTGCTCGACGGCGACCGGGCCGGCGAAGCAGTGGGAGACCAGGGCGCGGTAATCCTGCCAGGGCTGCGAGCCGGTGAAGTCCTTGGTGTGGGCCTCCAGCGTGTCCCAGTGGATCAGCAGGCGGTAGCGCTGCGGATGCTCGATCGAGCGCCGGACCTCGAAGTGCCGGCAGCCCTTGGCCTGCTTGAAGATCGCCGAGGCCTCGGTGATGCCCTTCTCGAACTCGGCCTCGAGGCCGGGCTTGATCTCGATCTGCGCGATTTCGAGAATCATCGGTGCGGTTCCTGTCTCAGGTGCGACGGGCGCGGCCGAGCTTGGCCGCGAGGATGCGCTGCGGGCTTAAGGTGGGGTCGGCCTGGGCGGCGACCGGCAGGTAGGCGGTCTGCTCCAGCATGTAGCGGCCGCCCATGGCACCGTGCATCACGAGGTCCGAGAGGGTCCCGGGTGAAGGCACGGACGCGGATCAGCAGTCGGCGCAGGGACTCCTGCACCTCCGGCGTGCCGGCCGCGCCGCACAGCTCGGCCGCCTCGCCGTGGATTCTGACGTTCTCGGCCCTGCCGTCCGCGAAGGGCCGCTCGGTGAACCGGCGCTCGAACGCGCTGAACGGGAAGGGCAGATCGGGGAACAGCAGCAACGCCGCGGCCCCCAGCCCCCGCGCCCGGGAGCCGGACGCCTCGCCGGGGACAATTCTGCGGATCGGGGTGATCATCGTCTGCGCGCCCGCGGCCGTCACGGTCCGGCCCCCTCTAGCGGAGCCGCCGGAGGGAGGCCAGGGCCGCGCATTTCCGGTGGATGGCGGGTGTCATCCACCGGCGCGGCGGAGGGCACCCGCCGGATCGGCTTGCGCAACCGCTTCGTTCCCGGCACGTTCCCCGGCCAGCACCCGGCCCGAGAGCCCGGCGGAGGATGGCGCCGATGGCGACCCTGAAGGAATTCGAGGAGGCCCTGCGCGAGCACGGCATGAACATGGCGCTGGCGCTGCTGGAGCGCCTGCGCGAGCGCGACCGCGCCACCCGGACGGTGAAGCCCGCCCGGCGGCTGACCGGACAGAAGATGACCCCGGAACTCGCCCGGGCGATCCTGGACCTGCACGCCACGACGGGCATGACCCAGCAGGAGATCGCCTTCAAGGTCGGGGTCAACCAGGGCCGCGTGAACGAGGTGATCAAGCGCGGCAAGTGGCTGAGCGACGACCCGAACGCCCCGGAGGCCGTGGCCCGCGACAAGGCGGTGGCCCGGATGCGCGGCGACCCGAAGCCCAGGAAGGCGGCCGCCGCGCGCCCCGCCTCCGGGCGGGCCAAGGAGCGCAAGACCGCGCCGCCGAAGGCGCGCAACCAGGGTCAGCTGGCGCTGGGGGATCTCTGAGGGGCGGCCGCGCCCTCGTCCTTGCGAGCGCAGCGAAGCAACCCAGGGCAGCGCGACCCTGCGAAGCGTGGCGATCCTGGATTGCTTCGCTGCGCTCGCAAGGACGCCGTCGCGCAAACCCTCGGGGTTCCCGGAGCGACTCTCACCCGGCCGGCGCGAAATGGCCCCGGTAGCGCGCCCCGATCACCTCGACCGGCAGCGCGACGAACACGTCCGTCGTTCCGAACTGGCGGTCGATCACCGCGCCGTCGCCGAAGGTAGCGCCGAGGCGCAGGTATCCCTTGATCAGGGGCGGCAGCGCCTGCAGGGCCGCCTTGGCGTCCACCGCCTCGCGCGGCATCCGGTCCATCGCCACCGCCCGCTCCGGCAGCGCCCGGGCCCGCCAGCCCTCCGGGGCGCGGGCGTGGTGGTGCAGGAAGGCGAGCGGCAGGGCCAGCCGGTCCGGATCGGTGCCCTCCAGGCTCGCGCAGCCGATCAGCGCGTCGATCCGGTGGTGCAGGACGTAGGCGTAGATCCCCTGCCACAGCAGCTCGACGGTCCGCTTGCTCCGGTAGGGCTTGAGCACGCAGGAGCGGCCGAGCTCCAGGAGCCGCCGGTGCCCCTGCGTGGCAAGAAGCGGCGCGAGGTCGTACTCGCTCTCCGAGTAGAAGCCGGTATGCCGCTCGGCCACCTCGCCGCGCAGCAGCCGGTAGGTGCCGACGACCTTCGGGCGCGGCTCGACGAAGGGCTTCTTCCGCCGCGGCGCCGCGTAGTCGAGGACGAGGAGGTGGTCGCAGACCGCGTCGTAGCCGTCGACGTCGCGCCGGGACAGGGCGGCGAGCCCGGAGGGCACCGCCGACATCTCCTCGTAGAAGACCTTGTAGCGCAGCCGCTGGGCCCTTCGGATCTCCGATTTCCGCGTCGCCAGCCGGACCTCGAGGCTGCCGATGCGGCCGAGGCTGCGGCCCTCGAACGGCTCGGGCAGGCGGATCGCCCGCTCGGCCGAGAGCACGTCGTCGATTCCGCCCGCGCCCGCGACGCCCGGCAGCGGGACCGACCGGCGGCGCAGCTTGGCGATCGGCGCGCCGACGCCCCACTGCACGCCCCTGTGCCAGCCGGCTCCGAGCGCGCTGTAGGCTCCGCGGGCGAGATTGGCGACCATCGTCGGGTTCACTCCGGGTGCGCGTCCGTGCACCGTCGAATCCGACAGAGAGCACGACGGCCACACGCCATTATGACAGCCGCCACGAGAAAGCGCCCCGGCCGGGGGCCGGGGCGCTCCAAGAACCTGATCGGTACCTGATGTGGACCTGACGGTTCCCGCGCGGGGCGGGGTCAGGCGGCCTGCTGGACCGCGTCCTTGCGGACGTCGCCCTCGATCACCGGGGCGCTGGGGCGCGCCGCCGAGGCGATCTCGATGCGACGGGGCTTCTTCGCCTCCGGAACCTCGCGGACGAGGTCGATGTGGAGGAGGCCGTTCTCGAGCGCCGCACCCGTCACCTGGACGTGGTCGGCGAGCTGGAACCGCCGCTCGAAGGCGCGGGCCGCGATGCCCTGGTGCAGGAACTCCGCCCTGCCCTCGGCCTTGCGCTCGCCCTTCAGCGTGAGCGCATTCTCCCGCACCTCGATCGACAGGTCGGACTCGGTGAAGCCGGCAACCGCGACGGTGATGCGGTAGGCGTTCTCGCCGGTCCGCTCGATGTTGTAGGGCGGGTAGGTCGGGGCCGCCTCGGCGCTCGCGAACTGGTCGAGGGCGGAGAACAGGCGGTCGAAGCCGACGGTGGAGCGGTACAGGGGAGCGAGATCGAACTGACGCATGACATATCCTCGTCTGAGCAACATGCAATTCCGGTCCGCCCGATGGGCCGGACCCGTCTCTCGTGCCGCCTGACGGCCGGCACAGACGAGATATCGGAGGGGGAAAATCGCGCTTCAAGACCCCCGGCGAGGGTCGGAAACGAGATTTTTTCGCTACGGTCGCAGAGTGCATCCGGGCGTGTATCGGACGGTGCGCGAAGGTGCTGAGGTGAGGCCAGTGAGACGCTTCGACGGTGACACCGGGCGCGAGCCGCCGCTCCTGACCCTGCGCAGCACGCCCGACAACCCGGTCCCGCCGGGCGGCACGCTGATCGCCGTCGGCACGCGCGACGACTGCACCCTGCGGGCGGCCTACTGGCAGACCACGGCGCGCACCTGCCGGGGCACGGTCTGCCTGCTCCAGGGCCGGGCCGAGTTCATCGAGAAGTACTACGAGACGATCCACGAGTTGCGCGCCCGGGGCTTCGCGGTCGTGGCGTTTGACTGGCGCGGCCAGGGCGAATCGGACCGCCGGGTCGACG
Organism: Methylobacterium sp. UNC300MFChir4.1; assembly: GCF_900110155.1. Taxonomy (NCBI): domain Bacteria; kingdom Pseudomonadati; phylum Pseudomonadota; class Alphaproteobacteria; order Hyphomicrobiales; family Methylobacteriaceae; genus Methylobacterium; species Methylobacterium sp. UNC300MFChir4.1. Next base: position 38,383 of record NZ_FOCS01000017.1, read on the forward strand.
ACCCCCACAAGGGCCACGTCGCCCGGTTCGACGATTACCGGCTCGACCTGCGGGCGGTGGCCGAGACGATCCTGGTGCCGCTGATGCCCGAGCCCCATGTCGGCCTCGCGCATTCCATGGGCGGATGCGTCGCGCTCCTCGCGGCCCTCGACGGCGCGCTGCCGTTCCGGCGGCTGGTGACCCTGGCGCCGATGCTGTCGATCCGGATGGTCCGCTGGCCGGCCGGCGCCGCGATCCTGTCGCGGGGCCTGCAGCGGCTCGGCCTCGGGAGCCGCTACATCCCGTTCGGCAAGCCGGTCTCGATCGCCACCAACCCGTACGCCGGCAACCGCCTGTCGCGCGATCCCATCCGCTACGCCCGCAACGCCGCGGCGGCGCGGCAGGTCGGCGCCGGCGCGGTCGGCGACCCGACGATCGCGTGGCTCGCCGAGGCGTTCCGCGCGATGGCGCGGCTGCGCGACCCGCGGGCGGCGCCGCGGATCGGGCTGCCGACCCTGATCGTCGCGGCGGGTGCCGACCCGGTCTGCGGCACGGCGGAAACCGAGCGCTTCGCCGCCCGGCTGAAGGCCGGCCATATCCTGGTCCTGCCGGATTCCCGGCACGAGATCCTGACCGAGCGCGACGCGATCCGGCAGGATTTCTGGGCGGCCTTCGAGGCCTTCGTGCCGGGCTCGCCCCTGCCGACCCACGCGGAGGTCGAGGCGCACGCCGTGGCGGTGCCGGTCGCCTGAGGCGTCAGCCGCCGAGATCCGGGTCGATGTCCCGCGGGCGCACGTACCGGTCGAGGTGCCCGCGCTCCGGCGCGATCTCCGCCCAGCGGTAGCCGTCGAAGTCGATCACCACGAAGGCCGCGGTCGGGAATTCCAGGGCCAGCCGGTCCCGGGCCGCCCGCGGTCCCGAGCCCGCGAGGATTGCGGCGAGGTCGCCGAGGCCCGGATTGTGGCCGACGACGATCAGCGTGGCGGCCGCGTCGGGCGCCTGCCGGATCACCCCGAGGATCCGGTCCGCCGGCGCCTCGTAGATCTCGGAATGCCAGCGCGTCTCGGGGCTGCCGAGGGCCGCCTCCATCGCGGCCCAGGTCTCGCGGGTCCGCGCGGCGGTGGAGACCAGGGCGAGGTCCGGGCACAGGCCCTCCCGCGCGAGGTGGGCGCCCACCGCCGGGGCGGCCCGGTTCCCGCGCGCGTTGAGCGGGCGCTCGTGGTCCGCCACGCCCGGCGGACGGTCGGACTTGGCGTGCCGCAGCAGGATCAGCCTGCGCATGAGCGAACCTCTGACGCGTCTCGTGGGCCGGTCTCGGGGCTGCCGGTTCGGGCGCGCGCGGCCGGACCGGGCGGCGCCCGCTCCCGCCCGGTTAGCCGAAAGCGCCGCGCGCGGGAACCTCGGCTTTGCCCGCACCGTTCCGACCGGGAGCCGTCCGCAGCACGGCCCGCGGCCCGATCCGCGGCGCGACGGTCTCTGGCCAGGAGGCTGCCCGATGGACCGATCCGCCCGCGTCACCGAGATCCTGTCGTGGTACGGGGCCGACAGCCCCGGGACCCTCACCAACCTCGCCCGGATGCTGGAGCACGGCAAGCTCGGCGGCACCGGCAAGATGCTGATCCTGCCCGTCGACCAGGGCTTCGAGCACGGGCCCGCCCGCAGCTTCGGCCCGAACCCGCCGGCCTACGACCCGCACTACCATTTCGAGCTGGCCCTGGCGGCGGGGTGCAACGCCTACGCGGCGCCGCTCGGCTTCCTGGAGGCGGGCGCGCGCGACTATGCCGGGCGCATCCCGCTCATCCTGAAGCTCAACGATCACGACCTCCTGGCCGACGAGGAGGATCCCGAGCAGGCGATCACCGGCTCGGTGGCCGACGCCCTGCGGCTCGGCGCCTGCGCCATCGGCTTCACGATCTACCCGGGCTCCGCCCACCGCAACGCCATGTACGGGCAGATCCGCGCGATCGCCGAGGAGGCCAAGAGCGTCGGCCTCGCCGTGGTGATCTGGTCCTACGCCCGCGGCTCGGCCCTGTCGAAGGAGGGCGAGACCGCCATCGACGTGATCGGCTACGCGGCCCAGATCGCCGCGCAGCTCGGCGCCCACATCATCAAGGTGAAGCTGCCCTCGGCCCATATCGAGCAGCCGGCGGCGAAGAAGGTCTACGAATCGACCGGCATCCCGATCGGCACGGCGGCCGAGCGCGTCCGCCACGTGGTGCAGTGCGCCTTCAACGGCCGGCGGATCGTGATCTTCTCCGGCGGCGCCCAGGCCGAGGAGGCCAGCTTCCTCGACGAGATCCGCGCCATCCAGGCGGGCGGCGGCTTCGGCTCGATCGTGGGCCGCAACGCGTTCCAGCGCTCGAAGGCGGACGCCCTGTCGCTGCTCGGCAAGATCACCGACATCTACGCGGGCCGCTGAGGCAGCCCCGCGTTCAGCCGCCGTCGCGGGCCAGCCGGGCGAGCCCGTCGCGGGTCGGCCCGGCCGGCCGCCAGCCGAGGGACGCGAGCCCGTCGGCGCGGGCGACGAGACCCTCGGCGACGCGGGCGAACTGCGCGTCCCGGCCGGTCAGCCGGCAGGCCAGCCGGAGGAGCCCGGCCGGGACCGGGACGAGGCCCGGGCCGCGGCCGAGACCCTGTCGGAGGGCCGCGATCATCTCGGGCAGGCTGAGCGGGTCCGGGTCGGCCGCGACGAGGGCGCGGTTCAGGGGGGCGGGCGCCGCCAGCACCGCGTCCACGGCACCCGACAGGCTCTCCAGCGCGATCAGCGAGCGCCGCGCCGCGAGGCCGCCCAGCGGCAGCGGGTAGGGACTGCGCGCCAGCCGCAGGAGCGCGGCCATGTTGCCCTTCACGCCGGCGCCGTAGACGAGGACCGGGCGCAGCGCGACCCAGTCCAGGCCGGTCTCGGCGAGCGCCGCCTCGGCCTCGAGCTTGGAGCGGCCGTAGGCGTCGGTGGGCCGGGGCGGATCGCCCTCCCCGATTACGCCCGGCGCGCTCGCCCCGACCTGTGCGCGGATCGACGACAGGAACACGAAGCGCCGCACCTTCGCGCGCGCCGCGGCCTCCGCCAGCCGGCGCGTCGCCTCGGTGTTGAGCGTGCGGTAATCGTCCTCCGGTGCCCCCGACATAGCATGGGCGAGGCCGGCCGAGTGCACCACCGCGTCGACGCCGCTGAGGGCCGCCGCCATGTTGATCGGGCGGGTCAGGTCGCCGACGACCGCGCTCGCCGCGCCCTCCGGCACGGTCGTGGGCCGGCGCAGCAGCACGCGGACCCGGTAGCCGCGCGCGGTGAGGTCGGCGAGCAGGTGGCGGCCGATGAAGCCGGTCGCCCCGGTAAGCGCGATGAGTCCGGTCACGGCTGGGCGGCCTCTGTCACGGCTGGGCGGCACCTTCGGCTGGGGCCGGCGCCGGGGCGCGGGCGAAGCGGCGGAGCAGGGCGGCGACCAGGGCGAGCCCGGCGGCCGATGCGGCGAGCGTGACCGGCCAGGACGGCCAAAACAAGGTCGCGGCGGCGAGCGCCGCCAGGGCGAGATTGGCCGCGAACACCCGTCCGACTACGCCGGGCACGGTCAGCCCGTTGACGGTGGCCCGCTGGTAATAGTGCCCGCGATGGGCCTCCCAGACCCGCTCGCCCCGCGCCGCCCGCGCGGCGAGGGTCAGGCTGGCATCGGCGAGATAGACGAGCGGCAGCAGCAGGGCGGCGGCGAGTCCGCCCGCCAGGGCGAGCTGGCACAGCAGCCACGCGGTGACGAGCCCGACCGGCAGCGAGCCGACATCCCCGAGGAAGAGCCGCGCGACCGGCCGGTTGAACGGCGCGAAGCCCAGCACCGCGCCCAGCAGGCTCGCCGCCACCAGGGTCGGCAGCGGCGGCAGGTGCCCGGCGAGGCCGATGAGCAGGAGCGCGCCCGCCACCGGGACGATCTCCGCCACCGTCATCCAGTCGAGCCCGTCCATGAAGTTCGTCAGGTTGACGAACCACAGGCCCGCCAGCAGCGCCAGGCCGCGCTCCAGCCAGAGCGGCAGGCCGGGCAGCAGGCGCCCGTCCAGGTGCCAGACCAGCAGGCCGACCACGACGGCCTGCACGGCGAGCCGCAGGGCGGCCGGCAGCGGCCGGACGTCATCCACGGCGCCGAGGACCGCCAGGGCCAGGGCGCCGCCGGCGAGCCAGATCCAGTCCGGCCGGCCGCCGATCTCCGGCGCCGCGATCAGCAGGCCCGAGATCGTGACCAGCGCCGTCACCACGGCGATCCCGCCCCCCTGCGGGGTCGGCACGGTGTGGCTGGAGCGGGCGTTCGGCCGGGCTAGGGCGTAGCGCTGCAGCAGCGGGCGCAGGCGCAGGATCAGGCCCGCCGAGAGCGCGGCGGCGAGGGGCACCGCCAGGAGCAGGATCGCGGTCAGGGCGGACGGCAAGGCGGACAGGGCGGGCGGCGCGTCGGGCGGCAAGTTGGGCGGCATGGCGCCGTCCTACGCGATCCGCCACCCGACCGTGAGGGGGCTACGCCGCCCGCACCGTGGCGAGGAAGCGCGCGACCTCGGCCCCGAGATGCTCGGACTGGCGCGACATCTCGCTCGCGGCCCCAAGCACCTGGGCGGCGGCGGCGCCGGTCTCCTCGGCGGACTGGGCGAGGCTCGCGATGGTGCCGGTGACCGCGCCGGTGCCGGCGGCCGCCTCGGCGACGTTGCGGACGATCTCCTGCGTGGCCGCGCCCTGCTGCTCCACGGCAGCCGCGATGCTGGAGGCCACGCCGTCGATCTCGCGGATGCGCCGGCCGATCCCGTCGATCGCCGACGCCGCCTGCCCGGTGGAGGACTGGATCCGTCCGATCTGGCCGGTGATCTCCTCGGTGGCCCGGGCGGTCTGCTCGGCCAGCGCCTTGACCTCCGAGGCCACCACCGCGAAGCCGCGGCCCGCGGCGCCGGCGCGCGCCGCCTCGATCGTGGCGTTGAGCGCCAGCAGGTTGGTCTGGGCGGCGATCCCGGAGATCAGCGCCACCACGTCGCCGACCTTCGCGGCCGCGCCGCTCAGGTCCTGGACCAGCGCCACCGTGTTGGTCGCCTCGGCGACGGCGACCCGCGCGAGCTCCGCCGAGCTGCTGACCTGCCGGCCGATCTCCTGCACCGAGGAGCCGAGCTCCTCGGCGGCGGCCGCGACGGTGTTGACGTTGGCGGCGGCGTCGCTCGCGGCGCCCGCGACGGTGCCGGACTGCCCGGCCGCCTCGGTCGCGCTGCCGGTCAGGGTCCGGGCGGTGGCCTCCAGCTCGGTCGCGGCCGCCGACACGCCGCCGACGATGCCGCCCACCGCCTGCTCGAAGGCGTCGGCCATGGCCCGGGTCGCGGCCCGGCGCTGCGTCTCGGCATCGGCGCGGGCCAGCGCCGTCTCGGCCTCCAGGGCGCGCGCGCGGACGAGGTTGTCGCGGAACACCACCACGGAGCCCGCGAGCGCCCCGATCTCGTCGCGGCGCTCCTGCCCGGAGATCGCCACCTCGGCGTCGCCCGCCGCGAGGCGCTGCGTGACGGCGGCGATCTTGCGGAGCGGCCCGCTGACGCCGCGGGTCACCAGCACGAAGGCCCCGAGCGCCACCAGCAGGGCGAGGCCGGCGAGCGCCAGCACGTTCCGCTTGGCGGCGTCGTAGGTCTGCGCGATCAGCGTGCCGCTCGCCTGCGAGCCGTCGCCGTTCAGGGCGACGAGCTTCTCCCAGTCGGCCATGATGGCGCGGATGCTGTCCGACATCACCGTGTTGTAGATCCGCTGCCCGCCGGCGACGTCGCCCGCCTCGGCCTTGGCCACCGCCTCCCGCTGCTGCTCGGCGTAGGTGGCCACGTGCTGGCGGAAGGCCGCGTAGGCCTCGCGCTCGGGCTGGGTCAGCGGCAGGGCCTCGTACCGGGCGTACTGGGCCGCGAGCAGCGCGTCGCGCTTGGCGATCTGGTCGGCGACCTCGGCGCGCAGCGCCGGCGTGTCGGCGGTGATCAGGCGGACGGCGTTGACCCGCTGCCGCATGAAGTTGATGCCGATCCGGCCGAGGGCGTCGGTGGCTGGGATGCGCGTGTCGCGCAGCTGCGCGGCGGCGGATTCGATGCGGCCGAGCTCGGCCAGCGAGAGGCCGCTCGTGGCGGCGATCAGCAGCACCAGGGCCGCGAGACACAGGCCGAGCTTGGCCGCGATGGAGATACCGGCGCGCATAGGATTCGTCCCCGGTCCCGCACGTGGGACCGGGGCCTATGCTTGTCTGAGAAATATTAAGGTTGTTTGGTCCTGCCCGGACCGCGTGCGGTCCGGGCAGTCTCGGTCCGCTAGTAGACCTGGGCCTCGGCGCGCGGCGGATCCGCCGGGCCGTCCCGTCGATCCAGACCCTTCTCCACGACCTTGGCGAGCCCGACCATGATCTGGTCGATGGCGTAGTCCTTCGGCGTGTAGACGGCGCGCACGCCCATGTTCTTGAGGACCAGCTCGTCCTCCGGCGAGATGATGCCGCCGACCACCACCGGGATGTGGTCGAGCCCCGCCTCGCGCATCTTGGCGCGGACCTCCCGCACCAGCGGCACGTGGGAGCCGGACAGGATCGACAGGCCGACCACGTGGGCGCCGGTCTCCTTGGCCTTCCCGACGATCTCGGCCGGCGTCTGGCGGATGCCGTCGTAGGTGACGTCGAAGCCGACGTCGCGGGCACGGAGCGCGATCTGCTCGGCGCCGTTGGAGTGGCCGTCGAGGCCGGGCTTGCCGACCACGAGCTTCGGCGTCTCGCCGAGCCGCTCGCCGAGATCGGCGATCAGGAGCTTGGCCTCCTCGGCCGCGCCGCTGGAGACGGTCTCCACGGTGACGCCGGTGGGCGCCCGGTACTCGCCGAAGACCGCGCGCAGGCGCGCGCCCCACTCGCCGGTCGTGACGCCGGCCCTGGCAGCCTCGATCGAGGGCGGCATGATGTTGGCGCCGGAGCGCGCCGCCTGCTCCAGGGCGTCGAGGGCTTGGCCCACGGCGTTCTCGTCGCGGCGGCCGCGCCACTCGCGGATCCGGCTCTGCGCCTCCATCTCGACGGTCTCGGAGACGGAGAAGATCGCCCCCTCCCCGGCCGTGAGCGGCGACGGCTCGCCCTGCTGCCACTTGTTGACGCCGACCACGATCTGATCGCCGGCCTCGATCGCCGAGATCCGGCGCGCGTTCGACTCCACCAGCGCGCGCTTGAGCGCCCCGGTTTCCACCGCCGCCACCGCGCCGCCGATGCCGCCGATCCGCTCCAGCTCGGCCCGGGTCTGCGCCTTCAGCTCCTCGACCTTGGCCTCGATCACGTGGCTGCCGTCGAAGATGTCGTCGTACTCGAGGAGGTCGGTCTCGAAGGCCAGGATCTGCTGCATGCGCATGGACCATTGCTGGTCCCAGGGCCGCGGCAGGCCGAGCGCCTCGTTCCAGGCCGGGAGCTGCACCGCGCGGGCGCGGGCGCGCTTGGACAGCGTCACCGCCAGCATCTCGATCAGGATGCGGTGGACGTTGTTCTCGGGCTGCTGCTCGGTGAGCCCCAGGGAGTTCACCTGCACGCCGTACCGGAAGATGCGCTTCTTCGGATCGTCGATGCCGTAGCGCTCGCGGGCGATCTCGTCCCAGAGCTCCGAGAACGCCCGCATCTTGCAGATCTCGGTGACGAACCGCAGGCCCGCGTTCACGAAGAACGAGATCCGGCCGAACACCTCGGGGAAGCTCGCGGCGTCGAACTCGGGGTCCTCGCGCACGGTGTCGAGCACCGCGATGGCGATGGCGAGCGCGTAGGACAGCTCCTGGACCGGCGTCGCCCCCGCCTCCTGCAGGTGGTAGGAGCAGACGTTCATCGGGTTCCACTTCGGCACGTTCTTGGTCGTGAACAGGATCACGTCCTTGGTGAGCCGGAGGGACGGCGCGGGCGGGAACACGTAGGTGCCGCGCGACAGGTACTCCTTGATGATGTCGTTCTGGGTCGTGCCCTGGAGGGCGGCGATCGGCGCGCCCTGCTCCTCGGCCACCGCGAGGTAGAGCGCCAGCAGCCACGGGGCCGTGGCGTTGATCGTCATCGAGGTGTTCATATGGGCGAGCGGGATGTCCTGGAACAGGGTCCGCATGTCGCCGAGATGTGCGATCGAGACGCCGACCTTGCCGACCTCGCCGCGGGACAGCTCGTGGTCGGGGTCGTAGCCGGTCTGGGTCGGCAGGTCGAAGGCAACCGACAGGCCGGTCTGGCCCTTGGCGAGGTTGCCCCGATAGAGCTTGTTGGACTCCGCCGCGGTCGAGTGCCCCGCATAGGTGCGGATGATCCAGGGCTTGTCGCGGCTCGACTTGTCGCTCCTGGTCTCGGCGACGCTCGCGCCCATTCCTCGCCTCCGTGTGATCTTTGTATCCGCGCGGGGCGCGGCCTTGCGGTCACCGTAGCGAAGGCTTGAGCACGCGTCATCCGGGACGGAAGTGCAAGACGCCCGCGCGGGCATCCGCGGCTCATGAAAAAACTTGCCCGTCGGAACAGCGGGATTTGAAGGCGCCGCGGCGCGCCGCCGCCCGCGCGCCGCCCGCACCCGCGGTCCGGACGGTGCCGCGCGACGGTCCCGATCCGCTTTATCAGTGCTGGTATAATGTCCACCTGAACTGTTCTTAGCGGGACTTGCCGCTGTCCAGGCGCGAGAGAGCAAGTCGAACCAATGACTTAGAGGTGCATGTGCTCGCCGGACGGCCCGGAGCAGCTCGGGCGCGCGGCGGTGGAGTCGGGCAAGGTCTCGGGGCCAGGGCGACCGAGGCCGGCGCCGAATAATACTTGGTCTGCCGGAAAGCCGATTTTGAATACGTGGTCGCGCGCCCTGTGCTCGCGCTTTTTTCATGTCGGAAACCGTCGGCTTTCGACTTTCGGCCCACTTGGACGCCTCCGGCATCGCCGGTATAGCGCGATGGAGAACCGCGGCCGTGAGAAACACGCGGGACGAGAGGAGAGCGAGATGGCGGCGAGCGCTGCGATCAGTCCGACGGGCGGGGAGGTCAAGGACCTCTACGAGATGGGTGAGATCCCGCCGCTGGGTCATGTGCCGGCCAAGATGTATGCCTGGGCGATCCGGCGCGAGCGGCACGGTCCCCCGGAACAGTCCCACCAGCTCGAGGTGCTGCCGGTCTGGGAGATCGGCGACGACGAGGTGCTGGTCTACGTCATGGCGGCGGGCGTCAACTACAACGGCGTCTGGGCGGGCCTCGGCGAGCCGATCTCGCCCTTCGACGTCCACAAGGGCGAGTACCACATCGCGGGCTCCGACGCCTCCGGCATCGTCTGGAAGGTCGGCTCCAAGGTGAAGCGCTGGAAGGTCGGCGACGAGGTCATCGTCCACTGCAACCGCGACGACGGCGACGACGAGGAGTGCAACGGCGGCGACCCGATGTTCTCGCCCTCGCAGCGGATCTGGGGCTACGAGACCGGCGACGGCTCGTTCGCGCAGTTCTGCCGGGTGCAGTCCCGCCAGCTCATGGTCCGGCCGAAGCACCTCACCTGGGAGGAGGCCGCCTGCTACACGCTGACGCTCGCCACCGCCTACCGCATGCTGTTCGGCCACGCCCCGCACACGGTGAAGCCGGGCCAGAACGTGCTGATCTGGGGTGCCTCCGGCGGCCTCGGCGTGTTCGGCGTGCAGCTCTGCGCGGCCTCGGGCGCCAACGCGATCGCGGTGATCTCGGACGAGTCGAAGCGCGACTACGTGATGAGCCTCGGCGCCAAGGGCGTCATCAACCGCAAGGACTTCGACTGCTGGGGCCAGCTGCCCAAGGTCAACAGCCCCGAGTTCCACGCCTGGACCAAGGAGGCGCGCAAGTTCGGCAAGGCGATCTGGGACATCACCGGCAAGCAGGACGTCGACATCGTGTTCGAGCATCCGGGCGAGGCGACCTTCCCGGTCTCGGCGCTGGTGGTGAAGCGCGGCGGCATGGTGGTGTTCTGCGCCGGCACGACCGGCTTCAACATCACCTTCGACGCCCGCTACGTCTGGATGCGGCAGAAGCGCATCCAGGGCTCGCACTTCGCCCACCTCAAGCAGGCCTCGTCGGCGAACCAGTTCGTGCTCGACCGGCGGATCGACCCGTGCATGAGCGAGGTCTTCCCCTGGGACAAGATCCCCCAGGCCCACACCAAGATGTGGAAGAACCAGCACCCGCCGGGCAACATGGCCTGCCTCGTCAACTCCCCGCGCGCCGGCCTGCGCACGGTTGAGGACGTGATCGAGGCCGGTCCGCTGAAGCGGTAAGGCGCTCCGTCGGGCCGGTTCCCGCTCTCGCGCGGGGCCGGCCCGATCGGCTAGGCTCGCGGCGTCCCGCGCCGACTCGGCGACCGATTCGGTGTGCCGGGGCGCTGATGACGGGCCCACGCGATCCTCACAGGACCCGGCCCCGATCCGGACAGGGGGCACGGTTTTGAGCGGCGACGACGAGGCTTACGTCTACGACGAGGCGACGGGCGAGTGGCTCCCGCCCGGATCCGCGGCCGCGCCCGCCGAGGCGCATGCCGTCCGCGACGCGGCCGGCAACGTCCTGGCCGACGGCGATTCGGTCACGCTGATCAAGGACCTCAAGGTCAAGGGTGCGAACCAGACCCTGAAGCAGGGCACGGTCATCCGGTCGATCCGGCTCACGGACGATCCGGAAGAGATCGACTGCCGCCACGACACCATCAAGGGCCTCGTGCTGCGCACCGAGTTCGTGCGCAAGCGCTGAGGCCGATGCGGGGCGGCGCTTCTCCAGGCCGCGCTACCGCCGCCGCGTCTCGTCCTGCGGCAGGTGGCGGCCGTAGGCCTCCTGCTTCTCGGCGCGCTCCTGGATCAGGTCGGCGTAGGCCTGCCGCATCTCCGGCGAGACGCTGATGCTCTTGCCCTTGGCGGCCTTACGCTTGGGCGCCTTCTTGAAGGTGTTGTTCGTGTCGCTCATGCCGGGCTCCGCGTCGAACCGTGGCGGCATCGCGTGGCCGGACGACCGATCCGGGATCCGGCCGCCGCCCAGGGCCGGAGATCCGCCCTGTAGCGCATCGCGGCGCCGGACGCACGGCTGCCGGGACCGGGCCGACACCGGCCCGGCACCGGATTGATCTGGCCTGTCGCGGCGGCCTCTGCCAGGATCGGGACGACGCGGGGCAGAGAGGGTCGGGGGCGGGCATGGATTCGGGTGACGCGTCGCGGTGTCGGAACCCGGATACCCTGCGCGGCCGCGCCCGGCGCGCGACGGCCCTCGCGATCCTGATCGCCCTCGGCACCGGGCCTGTTGGGGCCCAGGACCGGCCGGCGCCCGCCCGGGCCGCCCCCAGACCCGCGCCGGCGGCCGGCGCGCCGGCCGACCCCGTCTTCGAGGCGATGCGTGCGGGCTTCGAGGCCCTGCCGGAGGCCGACCGCAAGGCCGTCCAGGACGCCCTGGTCTGGACCGGCGACTTCAACGCCGTCGTGTCGGGGTCCTTCGGGCGCCGGACCTTCGAGGCGCTCACCGCCTACGGCGCCCGGACCGGCGGGGCCGACCCCCTCGATCCGCGCGGCCGGGCGGCGCTCCTGGCCGCCGGCGCGGCGGCGCGGAACGCGGCGCGCTTCCGCGTCGCGGTCGATCCCGGGACCGGCGCCGTGATGGGCGTGCCCGAGAGGCTCCTGGCGAGACGGACCGCCCTGCCATCCGGAACCCGCTGGCAGAGCCAGGACGGCCGCGTCACCCTGGAATCCCGCGCCTTCCCGCCGGGGGCCGAGAGCCTCGACGCGCTGTTCGAGAAGGCGACCGCGTCGCTCCCCGGCCGCAAGGTGACCTACAAGCTGCGGCGTCCTGACACCGTGGTGGTCACCGCCGAGACCGGGCCGGGACTGTCCTACATCCGCTACGCGTCCGGACCGGAGGGCGTGCGGGGGTTCCTGCTCGGCTACGATCGCGCCCTGGCGCCGGAGGTCGACCGGCTCGTCATCGCCGTGGCGAACGCCTTCGTGCCGTTTCCCGATCCCGCCGCGGCGCCGGCCGCGCAGCTACCCCCGAGCCCGGGTCCGGCACCGGCGGCCCGCGTCGCCGCCCACCCGGCGCCCCAGCCGCAGGCCGCGCCGCTGAGGCCGCCGAGCCTCTCCCCCGCGCCGGCCTCGGGCGCGGGTCTCGCGGTGGCGCCGGGACGCGTGCTGACCGCCGCCGCCGTGCTGGAGGGCTGCGCCCAGCCCAGGATCGGCGCGGCATCGGCGCGGGTGCTCGCCACCGATCCCGCCGGCCTCGCCCTCCTCGATGTGCCCGGCGCCCCCGCCCCGCTCCGGCCCGCGCTCCGGACCGAGCCCGTCGGTGCCGAGGAGAGCGTGATCGCCCTGGCGCCGGGTGCGGACGGGGTCCAGGCCGCTCCCGGTGAGGCGCGGGGCGGCGACGTGATCGCGGCGCTCCAGCCGGGTTCCGGCGGCGCGCCGGTGCTGGACCGGTCGGGGGCCCTCGTCGGTCTCGTCGCCCGCTATCCCGCGGCGCCGCGCCGGGTCGCCGGGGTGGTGCCGCCGGCACGCCTGCCGGTCGTTTCGGCGCGGGCGATCTCCGCCTTCCTCGCCGCCCAGGGCATCGCCGCGGCGGCGCCGCATTCGGGTGGCGGGCCCGGCGCGGTCGCGCCTGCCGTGGTGGGGATCACCTGCCGCTGAGATGCGGGTCGCGCGGCGGATCCCCTGTCGCTCGCGCGGGATCCGCCGGCGTTCACGAGCCTGGGCGGACGAGCCGTCCGCCCAGGCGACGGGCCGCCGCTCAGAGCCGCCCGGTGACCAGGAGCACGATCAGCACGATGAGCAGGATGCCGCCCAGGCCGAAGCCGGGGCCGCGATACGCGCCGCCGCCGAGGAAGCCGCCGCCGCCGAAGGCCAGAATGATCAGGATGATAAGCAGGATGGTGACGAGGGACATCGGTCGCGTTCTCCGGACGGTCGCGCTGGTGCGAGCGTGACCGTTCAAACGCTGCGACATTCCGTTCCGTTCAACGCCAAGCCACGCTTTTGTGAGGAAAATTCCGGATGAGACCCCGGCCTCAGGCGTGCCAGTCCGGCAGAGCGTCCGCGGGCGCGTCGAGCCAGCCGGGAACCGGCAGGTCGCGCTCGGTGAGGAAGGCCGGGTTGAACAGCTTCGAGGCGTAGCGGGCCGCCCCGTCGCAGAGGATCGTCACGATCGTGTGACCGGGCCCGAGGTCCCGGGCCAGCCGGATCGCCCCGGCGACGTTGATGCCCGACGAGCCGCCCAGCGACAGCCCCTCCTCCCGCATCAGCCCGAAGACGATGTCGAGGGCTTCGCGGTCCGGGATCCGGAAGGCGCGGTCGGGGGTGAAGCCCTCGAGGTTGCGGGTGATCCGCCCCTGGCCGATCCCCTCGGTGATCGAGGAGCCCTCGGCCTTCAGGGTGCCGGTCGTGTAGTGGGCATAGAGGGCCGAGCCCTCCGGATCCGACAGCGCGATCCGCACCTGCGGGTTGCGGGCGCGCAGGGCCTCGGCGGTGCCGGCCAGCGTGCCGCCGGTGCCGGCCGCGCAGACGAAGCCGTCGACCCGGCCGCCGGTCTGCGCCCAGATCTCCGGGCCGGTGCCGTCGACATGGGCCTGCCGATTGGCGACGTTGTCGAACTGGTCGGCGAAGAAGGCGCCCGCCGGCTCGGTGGCGGCGAGCTTCTCCGCGAGCCGCCGAGCCACGTGGACGTAGTTGTTCGGGTTGGCGAAGGGCACCGCCGGCACTTCCACCAGCCGGGCGCCCGCGAGCCGCAGGGTCTGCTTCTTCTCCTCGGACTGGGTGACCGGGATGACGATCAGCGTCCGGTAGCCGCGCACCGAGGCCACCAGGGCGAGACCGATGCCGGTGTTGCCGGCGGTGCCCTCGACGATCGTGCCGCCCGGGCGGATCAGGCCCCGCGCCTCCGCGTCCCGCACGATCGAGAGCGCCGCCCGGTCCTTCACCGACAGACCGGGATTCAGGAACTCCGCCTTGCCGTAGATGGTGCAGCCGGTCTCCTCGGAGGCGCGGCGCAGGCGGATCAGCGGCGTCTGGCCGATGGCGGCCAGGACGTCGGAGGCGGGTTCGCGACTCGGTACGGTCATGGCCGGGAGCCTAGGGTGCCGCGCGGCCGCTGGCGAGCCTCACCCGAACACGTGCCCGCCGTTGATCCGCAGGCCGACCGGGTGGCCGGCCGGGTAGCGCACGCCGTCGAAATCCTCCACGGCGAGGACGCGCCCCTCGGCGTCGGCCACCTCGATCCGCTGGCGCCCCTGCGTCCGGTACGAGCTGCGCACGGTGCCAGAGAGGTGCGCGGCCTCGGGCTCGGCGAGCTGCAGCTGCCAGGGCCGGACGTAGAGCTTGACCGGGCCGAACAGGCTGGTGGGCGCCGCGACCGGCGTCTCCCGGCCCCGGACCAGCACCCGGCCGCCCTCGGCGATCGCCTCGACCTCGACGGAATCGCCCAGGAACTTCATCACGGTGGCGGAGGCCGGGTTCTCCTGCACCTCGTCCGGGGTGCCGACCTGCTCCAGGCGGCCGCGATCGAGCACGGCCACGCGGTCGGACAGCTCCAGCGCCTCGTCCTGGTCGTGGGTGACGAAGATCGTGGTCTGGCCGGTGCGGTCGTGGATCTCGCGCAGCCAGCGGCGCAGGTCCTTGCGGACCTGGGCGTCGAGCGCGCCAAAGGGCTCGTCCAGCAGGAGAACCCGCGGCTCGACCGCGAGGGCCCGGGCGAGCGCCACCCGCTGCCGCTGGCCGCCGGAGAGCTGCGACGGGTAGCGGTCGCCGAAGCCGGAGAGGCGGATCAGGTCGAGCAGGTCGCCGACCCGGCGCTTGATCTCAGCCTTGGCCGGCCGGTCGGCGCGGCGCCGCGCGTTCAGCCCGTAGGCGATATTGTCGGCCACGCTCATGTGCTTGAATAGGGCGTAGTGCTGGAACACGAAGCCCACGGCCCGCTCCTGCACCGGCAGGCCGGTGGCGTCGTCGCCGCCGAACAGGATCCGGCCCCGGTCCGGCGCGTCGAGCCCGGCGATGATCCGCAGCAGCGTCGTCTTGCCCGAGCCCGACGGGCCGAGGAGCCCGATCAGCTCGCCCGCCCGCACGTCCAGCGACAGGTCGTGCAGCACCGCCGCCGTGTCGAACGTCTTCGAGACGTTCTCGACCCGGATCGCCGTGGAGGGGCGATCAGTGTGCGCGGCCGTGCGCGAGCTCACCCGCGAAGCGCCATTCGAGGACGGATTTGAGGACGAGGGTGATGAGGGCAAGGACGGCGAGGAGCGAAGCGACGGCGAATGCGGCGACGAAGTTGTACTCATTGTAGAGGATCTCCACGTGGAGTGGGATGGTGTTGGTTAGGCCGCGGATGTGGCCCGACACCACCGACACCGCTCCGAATTCGCCCATCGCCCGGGCATTGCAGAGGAGCACGCTGTAGAGCAGGCCCCAGCGGATATTGGGCAGCGTCACCGTCCGGAACGCGTGCAGGCCCGAGGCGCCGAGCGTCAGCGCCGCCTCCTCCTCGGCGGTGCCCTGCTCCTGCATCAGCGGGATCAGCTCGCGGGCGACGAACGGGAAGGTCACGAACACCGTCGCCAGGACGATCCCCGGCAGGGCGAACAGGATCTGGACGCCGTGGTTGAGGAGCCAGGAGCCGAACAGGCCCTGGGACCCGAACAGCAGCACGTAGATCAGCCCGGAGACCACCGGAGAGACCGAGAACGGCAGGTCGATCAGGGTGATCAGCAGCGCCTTGCCGGGGAACTCGAACTTGGCGATCGCCCAGGAGGCGGCCAGCCCGAACACGACGTTGAACGGCACCGCGATCGCCGCCACGGTCAGCGTCAGGCGGATCGCGCTCCAGGCGTCGGGCTCCCGGAACGCGTCCAGGAAGGCCCCGAGCCCCTTCGAGAAGGCCTGGAGGAAGACCGCGAACAGCGGCAGCACCAGGAACAGCGCCAGGAACGCTACCGCGATCCCGATCAGGACCACGCGGACGCCCGCCCCTTCCGAGGCGACCGGGGCCGGCTTGGCGGCCGGCACGAAGGCGGGGGAGAAGATCTCAGACATAGCCGAACCGCCGCCGTGACCAGGCCTGGATGAGGTTGATGGCGAGCAGCGTCAGGAACGAGATCCCGAGCATGATCGTCGCGATGGCCGCCGCGCCGCCGTAGTCGAACTCGGAGAGCTTGATGACGATGAGCAGCGGCGCGATCTCCGACACGTAGGGCAGGTTGCCGGCGATGAAGATGATCGAGCCGTACTCGCCGACACCCCGGGCGAAGGCGAGCGCGAAGCCGGTGAGCACCGCCGGGATCAGCGGTGGCAGCACCACCCGGGTGAGGGTGACGAGGCGCGTCGCCCCGAGGGTGGCCGAGGCCTCCTCGATCTCCTTGTCGATCTCGGCGATCAGCGGCTGCACGGTCCGCACCGCGAAGGGCAGGCCGATGAACACCATGGCGATGAAGATCCCGACTGGCGTGTAGGCCGCCTGGATTCCGAGGCGCGCGAGCGGCGCGCCGAGCAGACCGTCCGGCGCGTAGAGCGAGGCGAGCGCGATGCCGGCGACCGCGGTAGGCAGGGCGAAGGGCAGGTCGACGGCGGCGTCGACCAGCTTGCGGCCCGGGAAGCGGTAGCGGGTCAGCACCCAGGCCACCAGGAAGCCGAAGGCCGAGGCGACGAGCGCCGCGATGGCCGAGACGCCGAAGCTGATCCGCAGGGCGCTGGCGACCCGCGGATCGGTGGCGACCTCCCAGATGCCCGACAGGCCGAGCCCCGAGGCCTTCACCACCAGTCCGGCCAGCGGCAGCAGGACGATCAAGCCGAGGCAGGTCAGCGTGTAGCCGAAGCTGATCCCGAAGCCCGGGATCACGCTCGGCCGTCGGAACGTCCGACGGGGACGGGGCGTCTGGACCATGATCTGAAGCCTCAGCGGCCGGCCCGGCTCAGACGGTCGAACAGGCCGCCAGCGTCGAAGTTCCGCTTCTGGATCTCGTCCCAGGATCCCTGGAGGTCCTCGATCTTGAACAGCTTGATCTCGGGCAGCTGGGCGAGGTCCGCCGGGGCGGCCGCCTCCCGCCGGATCGGCCGATAATGGTGCTTGGCGAAGATCGCCTGGGCGCGGTCGCCGTAGAGGAAGTCGAGATAGGCCTGGGCCGCCTTGGTGGTGCCCTTCCGCTCGGCATTGACCGCCACCAGGGCCACAGGCGGCTCGGCGTAGATCGAGGTCGGCGGCGAGACGATGTCGAACTTGTCGGCGCCGAATTCCTGGAGCACGAGGTAGGCCTCGTTCTCCCAGGTCGGCAGGACGTCGCCGAGGCCGCGCTGCGCGAAGGTCACGGTCGAGCCGCGGGCGCCGGTGTCGAGCACCGGCACGTTCTTGTAGACCTGCCCGACGAAGGCGTCGGCCTTCGCGGCGTCCTTGTCCTTCCCGTAGGCGTAGCCCCAGGCGGCGAGGAAGTTCCAGCGCCCGCCGGCCGAGGTCTTCGGATTCGGGGTGATCACCTTCACGTCGGGTTTGACCAGGTCGTCCCAGTCCTTGACGCCCTTCGGGTTGCCCTTCCGGACCAGGAACACCACCGTCGAGGTGTAGGGCGTCCCCTGGTTCGGCAGCTTGCTGCGCCAATCTTCCGGGATCTTGCGGGTGAGCTTGGCGATCGCGTCGATGTCGGACGGGATGCCGAGGGTGACCACGTCGGCGTCCACCCCGTCGATCACCGTGCGCGCCTGCGCGCCCGAGCCGCCGTGCGAGGCCCGCACCGTGATGGCCTCGCCGGTCTTGGCCTTCCACTCTTCCGCGAAGGCGGCGTTGATCTCGCGGTAGAGCTCGCGGGTCGGATCGTACGAGACGTTGAGGAGCGCGGTCTCGGCCGCGGCCGGCAGCGCGCAGGTCAGCAGGCCGGCTCCGGCCAGAAGGGTCAGCCCGATCGCCCGAGCCATCCGGCCCAGACCTGAAGCGTTCGTCATCACGTCCGATCCCCCAGTCATCCGCGGTTGCGACGCAGGGGACAGGCGTCCCCGGGAGGCGCGAAATCGTTCTTTTTACCGAACGAAGTCAAGCCTCGGGTGTGGACCCGCGTGATGCCGTAACGTGATCAGGATCGACGATCGTGCCGGAAATGCAAGATAACTCAGGGCAGTAGACGATCAGAACGCATGGATCTTCTCTCTGGCGTCGCCGATGGAGAAGATTTCCTGCGCGGAATCGGGTTTCTCAGAACGAACGATCTTAAGTGCTCTAGCGCACATCGGGCGGCATTCTGCGGGCCGGCGAGAGCCGTCGGCGGTTCGCGCCGCACGCGGTTGCCCGCAAGACGGCGATCCTTCGCTCCCCTGCCGGCGGCGGTCCGGGTCAGCGCTTCGGCTTGTCGAGCCGGGCGATCAGGGCCTCCAGCCGCTTGTCGACCGGGGCCGCCAGCGTGTCGGTGAAGAGCGCGCGCAGGTTCTGGCCGAGATGGCGCCGGATGTCGGAGCTCAGCGGCGGCGCGTCGACCGACCGCTCGGTCTCGCAGGGGCGTTCGGGATGCGGCTTCGACATGACCGGGAAATCCTCGCACCTGTGGACACGTACGGTTGCAAGGTTTGGTTAAGGAGCCGTCACCGCCGCGGCCGCGCTACCGCCACGCGATCCCGGTGCCCCGTGCCGGGTCGGTGTCGCAGGCCGGAACTGCCGCTGCGAAGGCTACGTTGCCCGGGCATTCCCCGCTGCTGTTCGCCCGCTGCCATTCTCCCCGCATTCCCCCTGCTGCCAGGAGGCGCCCCGTGTCCCGCTCGATTCCTCTGATGATGTCGCTGCTCCTCGGTCTCGCGACGGCGGCGTCGCCCTGTCTCGCGCAGACGAAACCGGGCGAGATCAAGGGCGTCGACGCGATGGGCGACAAGTCCCGCAGCGCGCAGGACGGCTGGAGCCAGGCGCCGGTGCCGCGGGAGCAGTCGGCCGCCAAGGACGCGCCGGACCCGGGCGGCAACTCGATCAAGGAGAATGCCGATCGTCCCGTGCCGCCGGCCCAGCCCGGCGGCACCTCCGCGACCGAGCCGCAGGCGCCCCTGGAGCACCGCACGGCCGGCCCGTCAGGCACCAATCCGGCCAATCCCAGCAAGTAAAAAACCGTTCTCATGCAGGATGATGCGGGTGCGACAAACGTGTTGCTTCGGCTGAGACACGGCAACTTGCTGTGTCACGCAACCGCACTTGCCTCGCGCACGCTTTTTTGGGACAGCTTGGAATTATACCAGATCGCTTTTACGGAGCGGAGATGACGGTCCAGGTCTCAAGGCGTGGCCTGCTCAAGGGGGCCGGCGCCGGCCTCGCTGGCGGCTCGCTGGGCGCGCTCGGATTCGGCGGACTCGAGCCCGCCATGGCCGCCGCGGTGCGGCCGTTCAAGCTCGCGCAGATGCGCGAGACCCGCAACACCTGCCCGTACTGCTCGGTCGCGTGCGGCGTGATCCTCTACAGCCTGGGGGACCGTTCGAAGAACGCGCGCTCCTCGGTCATGCACATCGAGGGCGACCCGGATCATCCGGTCAACCGCGGCACGCTCTGCCCGAAGGGCTCGGCGCTGCTCGACTTCGTGCACGCCGAGACGCGCACCAAGTACCCGCTCCATCGGGCCCCGGGTTCCTCCGAGTTCAAGCGCGTGTCCTGGGACTTCGCCCTCGACCGCATCGCGCAGCTCATGAAGGAGGACCGGGACAAGAACTTCGTGGCCAAGAACGGCGACCTCACGGTCAACCGCTGGACCACGATGGGCTTCCTCGGGGCCTCGGCCACCACCAACGAGACGGCTTGGCTGACCTACAAGACAGTCCGAAGCATGGGGGCCCTGGTCTTCGATAATCAGGCCAGAGTTTGACACGGTCCGTCGGTCGCCAGTTTGGCGCCCTCCTTCGGACGCGGTGCGATGACCAACCTCTGGATGGACATCAAGCACGCGGACGTGATCACCGTGATGGGCGGCAATGCCGCCGAGGCTCACCCCTGTGGCTTCAAGTGGGTCGTGGAGGCGAAAGCCCATAACAATGCCAAGCTGATCGTCGTCGATCCGCGCTTTACCCGCACGGCGTCGGTGGCCGATCTCTACTGCCCGATCCGGCAGGGGACCGACATCGCGTTCCTGTCGGGCGTGGCCAAGTACCTGCTCGACAACGACAAGCTGCAGCACCGCTACGTCTCCGCCTACACCAACGCCGGGTACGTGGTCCGCGAGGGCTACGACTTCAGCGAGGGTCTGTTCACGGGCTACGACGCGGACAAGCGCGACTACGACAAGACCACCTGGGACTACGAGATCGGCCCCGACGGCTACGCCGTGGTCGACGAGACGATGCAGCATCCGCGCAGCGTGATGCAGCTCCTGAAGAAGCATCTCGCGATCTACACGCCCGAGATGGTCGAGAAGATCTGCGGCTCGCCCAAGGAGACCTTCCTGAAGGTCTGCGAGCTGATGGCGACGACGGCTTCCCCCGAGAAGTCGATGGCCTCGCTCTACGCGCTCGGCTGGACCCATCACTCCAAGGGCTCGCAGAACATCCGCTCGATGTGCATCGTGCAGACGCTGCTCGGGAACATCGGCGTGCTCGGCGGCGGCATGCAGGCCCTGCGCGGTCACTCCAACATCCAGGGGCTGACCGATATCGGGCTGATGTCGAACCTCATCCCCGGGTACCTGAACATCCCGGTGGAGAAGGAGCCCGACTACGCGAGCTACATCGCCAAGCGGCAGTTCAAGCCGCTGCGTCCCGGACAGACGAGCTACTGGCAGAACTACAACAAGTTCTTCGTCTCGTTCCAGAAGGCGATGTGGGGCGACAAGGCCACCAAGGAGAACGACTGGGCGTACGACTACCTGCCCAAGCTCGACGTGCCGACCTACGACGTGCTGCGCGGGTTCGAGCTCGCCAAGCAGGGCAAGATGACCGGCTACGTCATCCAGGGCTTCAACCCCCTGCTGTCGTTCCCGAATCGCGCCAAGATGACGGAAGCCTTCTCCAAGATGAAGTTCATCGTGGTGATGGATCCGCTCAAGACCGAGACGGCCCGGTTCTGGGAGAACCACGGCGAGTACAACGACGTCGATCCGACCAAGATCCAGACTGAGGTGTTCGAGCTTCCGACCACCCTGTTCGTGGAGGAGGAAGGCTCGCTGTCGAACTCCAGCCGGTGGCTGCAGTGGCACTGGCAGGCGCAGGAAGCGCCGGGCGAGTGCCGCTCGGACATCGAGATCATGTCGGAGATCTTCCTCCGCATGAAGGCGGCCTACAAGAAGGACGGCGGGGCCTTCCCGGACCCGATCGTCAATCTGAAGTGGGACTACGCGATCGCCGAGGCGCCGACGCCGACCGAGCTCGCCCGCGAGCTCAACGGCTACACGCTGGCGCCGACGCCGGATCTCAACGGGACGATCATCCCGGCGGGCAAGCAGGTCGACGGCTTCGCCCAGCTCAAGGACGACGGGACGACCGCCTGCGGCTGCTGGATCTACTCGGGCTGCTACACCGAGAAGGGCAACATGATGGCCCGCCGGGACAACACCGATCCCGGCGATCGCGGCATCGCGCCG
This sequence comes from Methylobacterium sp. UNC300MFChir4.1, assembly GCF_900110155.1. Classification (NCBI taxonomy): domain Bacteria; kingdom Pseudomonadati; phylum Pseudomonadota; class Alphaproteobacteria; order Hyphomicrobiales; family Methylobacteriaceae; genus Methylobacterium; species Methylobacterium sp. UNC300MFChir4.1. The sequence continues at coordinate 59,847 of NZ_FOCS01000017.1, forward strand.
AACTGGGCCTTCGCGTGGCCAGCCAACCGGCGCGTGCTCTACAACCGCGCCTCGTGCGACCCCGAGGGTCGCCCGTGGTCCGAGAAGAAGAAGCTCATCGAGTGGAACGGCAAGCAGTGGATCGGCTTCGACGTGCCGGATTACGGCGTCACCGTCGCCCCCGATAAGGGCGTCGGCCCGTTCATCCTGAACCAGGAGGGCGTCGCCCGCCTGTGGACCCGCGGTCTCATGCGCGACGGACCGTTCCCGACGCACTACGAGCCCTTCGAGTCCCCGGTGGCCAACCTCGCCTTCCCGAAGATCAAGGGCGCGCCCGCGTCCCGCATCTTCAAGGACGACCTCGCCGACCTCGGCGACGCGAAGGAGTTCCCCTACGCGGCGACGAGCTACCGCCTGACCGAGCACTTCCACGGGTGGACCAAGCACGCCCGGATCAACGCGATCCTCCAGCCGGAGGCCTTCGTGGAGATCTCGGAGGAGCTCGCCAAGGAGAAGGGCATCGCCAAGGGCGGCTGGGTCCGCGTCTGGTCGAAGCGCGGCTCCCTGAAGGCCAAGGCGGTGGTGACGAAGCGCATCAAGCCGCTGATCTGCGACGGCAAGCCCGTCCACGTCGTCGGTATCCCGCAGCACTGGGGCTTCATGGGCCACACCAAGAAAGGATGGCACCCGAACTCGCTGACGCCCGTCGTCGGCGACGCGAACACCGAGACGCCGGAGTTCAAGGCTTGGCTCGTGAACATCGAGCCGACCACGCCTCCGTCGGACGCGGTCGCGTAAGGGGGAGCGGCAGACATGGCTGACTACAGCTCCCTCGACATCCGCCAGCGCTCCGCCTCCACGGAGACGCCGCCGGAGATCCGCCGTCAGGTGGAGGTCGCCAAACTCATCGACGTGTCGAAGTGCATCGGCTGCAAGGCCTGCCAGTCGGCGTGCGAGGAGTGGAACGACCTGCGCGACGACATCGGTGTCAACACGGGCACCTACCAGAACCCCCACGACCTCACGCCGAAGTCGTGGACCCTGATGCGGTTCACCGAGTACGAGAACCCGGAGACCAACAACCTCGAATGGCTGATCCGCAAGGACGGCTGCATGCACTGCACCGAGCCGGGCTGCCTGAAGGCCTGCCCGTCTCCCGGCGCGATCGTGCAGTACTCCAACGGCATCGTCGACTTCATCGAGGAGAACTGCATCGGCTGCGGCTACTGCGTGAAGGGCTGCCCCTTCAACATCCCGCGCATAAGCCAGACCGACCACAAGGCGTACAAGTGCACCCTGTGCTCGGACAGAGTGGCGGTGGGTCAGGCCCCGGCCTGCGCCAAGGCCTGCCCGACCGGCTCGATCATGTTCGGCACCAAGCAGGCCATGATCGATCAGGCCCACGACCGCGTCGAGGACCTGAAGTCGCGCGGCTTCGCGCATGCCGGCCTCTACGACCCGGCCGGCGTCGGCGGCACGCACGTCATGTACGTGCTGCACCACGCCGACCAGCCGAACCTCTACGCGGGCCTGCCGAACGACCCGAAGATCTCGCCGCTGGTCGCCTTCTGGAAGGGCGGCGCCAAGGTGTTCGGTCTCGCCGCGATGGGCTTCGCGGCGGTGGCGGGCTTCTTCCACTACGTGACGGCCGGCCCCAACGAGGTCGTGCCCGAGGAGGAGGAAGAGGCGGTCGAGTACGACGAGGCCAAGCGCCGGGAGAATGGCGGCGAGGCCCGGCCGCACTGAGACGCGACGGTCTCCCTCCCCCGCGGGGGGAGGGAGCGCCGCGCCGAACGGTTTCGGCAGGGCGGAGACGGCTCGGGCGCCAGACCCGATTTCGAGTTTCACGGCCCGCCCGCCGCGACGGGCGGCCCCGTCAGGCGAGTGAAGGCCGATGACGATCCAGAACGATGTCCGGGACGGCGATTCCCGCCCCCTCCACCACGCCAAGTCCGAGGCGCCGGAGGTGATGTACGTCCCGCGCTACACCGGCGTGCAGCGCGTGAACCACTGGATCACCGCGATCCTGTTCACGCTGCTGACCCTCTCGGGGCTGGCGATGTTCACGCCCTACCTGTTCTCGCTGACCGGCCTGTTCGGCGGCGGGCAGGCGACCCGGGCGGTCCACCCGTGGTTCGGCGTGGCGCTGGCGATCAGCTTCCTCTTCCTGTTCGTGCGCTTCTGGCGGCTCAACATCCCCAACAAGGACGATGTCGAGTGGTCGAAGAAGATCGGCGACGTGGTCACCAACCGCGAGGACCGGCTGCCGGAGCTCGGCAAGTACAATGCCGGCCAGAAGGGCGTGTTCTGGGGCCAGACCGCGCTGATCGGCGTGATGTTCGTGACCGGCCTCGTGATCTGGAACACCTATTTCGGCGGCCTCACCTCGATCGAGACCCAGCGCTGGGCGCTGCTCGCGCACTCGCTGGCCGCCGTCATCGCCATCGCGATCATCGTAGTGCACGTCTACGCCGGCATCTGGGTGCGCGGCACCGGCCGGGCAATGGTCCGCGGCACGGTCACGGGCGGCTGGGCCTACCGGCACCACCGCAAGTGGTTCCGTCAGATGGCCGGCGGCCCGGCGCGCCGCGGCTCGGTGGACAAGCGCGGATCCTGATCGCGTGGCCAACTTCTTCAGGCGGAAACCCGCGGCTCCGGCCGCGGACAACACCCCGAAACCCGCCGAGGCCCCGAAGCCCCGCCGCCGGGATTTCAGCGAGCTCAAGCCCGATCCCGACAAGATCGGGATCTCGGGCTCGGTCCCGCTCGTGCGCCTGCCCGATCCCGCGACTCTGTTCGCCGACCGGGCCGCGCGCCTGGCGGAGGCCGCGCCCGGGCACCCGCTGGAGGCCTATCTCCGGTTCGTCGGTGAGGTCGCCCGCGCCCAGGCGGCGATCCAGGCACGGTTTCCGGCCCCGCCGGCGCCGGATCCCGCCGATCAGGCGCTGCGGAGCGAGCACGGCATGCCGCCGCTGTCGCGGCACAGCCTCGAGGCCGACCAGGATTTCGACGCGTGCCTCCTGGCGCTGCTCGACGCGCTGGATCTCGCGACCGCGCCCGAGGCCTCGGCCGCGGCGCGGGATGCCCTGCGGGCCGCCGCGCCGGAGGAGCGCCGCGATCTCGCCGTGCAGGTTTTCGAGGGCGCGCTGCCGGTCGACCGGATCGCCGAATGCCTGTTCGTCTCGGCCGCGTTGCAGGTGCGCTTCGCCGAGCGGGCCGCGCGCCTCGACACGCGGACGCTGAAGCCCGTCGCGGACGGCGTCTGCCCGTGCTGCGGCGGCGCGCCGGTGGCGAGCGTCATCGTCTCCTGGACCCCGGCCGACAAGGCCCGGTATCTCAGCTGCTCGCTCTGCGGCACGTACTGGAACCACGTCCGGATCCGCTGCACCGCCTGCGGTGACGGCGAGAACGTGAGCTATTACGGGCTCGATGAGGTCTCGAAGGACGTCCAGGTCGAGACCTGCACGACCTGCCACAGCTACATCAAGCACCTCCACCAGCACCGAGCGCCGGCCCTCGACCCGGTGGCGGACGACATCGCGTCCTACGGGCTCGACCTGAAGATCGCCGAGGACGGGTTCCGGCGCGCCGGACTGAACCTGCTGTTCGTGATCTAGCGCGGGATGCGCCCATCCCGACCGACGGCCTCGTCCCGAGGTGGCCGTGTCGGCGGGCCTCGAGGGCGAGTTCCAGGGAGCGCGCGGCGCCTGGAGGCCGCCTTCGAGACCTCCGCCGCGCTCCGCACCGCGAGATGAGGGGCCGGGTCGGACGCGCCTGCAGGATCGACGGCGCGATCCTGCAACGCGGCGGGAAAGGAAAGCCCCGCGCTCAGCGGTAGCCGTAGCGGCTCTTGGCGGCGGCGAGCAGGTGCAGGGCTTCGCCCGACTTGCCGGCCGAGCACTCCGCGGCGGCGTGGGCGAGGTCGGCGCTGAAGCGGTCGCCCACCGGCTTGTTGAGGTTGCCGGTGGCCACGTCGCTGTCGACGATCGCCTTCGTGCGGGCGATCTCCGGGCCGCAACCGCTGCCCGTGGGCAGGGCCAGGGGCGCCGGCACGATCGGCGAGGGCTCGGTGACCGCGGGCGTGGCGCGCTGCTGGCAGGCGCCCAGCGCCGCGACGGCGAGGGCGACGAGGCTGAGGCGCATCGGGAGGCGGGACGCGGGCACGGCGATCATCCTGTTGGGGCGCGAGGGGCCGCGCCGCCGAGGTTCTGGGCCGAGCTTGGCAAGGGGTCAATCGCCCCGGCGACATGCCGAAGGGGCGCGCAGCGCGGGACGTGGTTCGCCGCGAACGCGCGATTCCGCTGTTGCCGGAGGGACTTGGAGCGCGCCGCCGGCATCCGGCGTCGGCGGCGCGCTCCGAATCGTGACGGGCTTACTTCGCCTTGTCGGCGAGCGCCTTCAGGCCGGAATCGTAGATGCCCTGGATCGCGTCGGTGGCGACCGTGTCCGGCGCGCCCTTGGCGTTGAAGGTCCCGGTCCAGGTCACCTTCGAGCCGGAGCCGGCGGGGGCGACCGAGAGGGTCGACTTGTAGTCCGAGACCGGCAGCGGGCTCTCCAGGATCGTGTAGGTGTAGCTCATCACCTTGTCGTCGCGGGAGACCTGCTCCTCCTTGATGGTGCCGCCACCCTTGAGGCTGAGGGTGCGGACCTTCATGCCGTCCTTGTCCGACAGGACGCACTTCTCGATGGCGGGGTGCCAGTCGCCGATGCCGCAGAACTCGCCGATGGTCTGCCAGACCTTGGCCGGCGGCGCGGCGATGTCGGCCGAGCGCGTCACCTCGAGGGCGTAGCCCGGCACGGTGGCCGCGGCGAGCGCCAGGGCGGCGAGGGGAAGGGACCGGCAGAAAGCGAAGGGCATCTCGGGGTGTCTCCGTCCGTCTCAGGTCGCGGCAGGGGCCGCGCAGGCTCTGATGGCCGCGCAGGAGCTAGGCCGGGAGGGGGCGCTCGGCAATGGGCGGGCGCTGCGGCGCATGACTTTCGCGCTCAGACGACGCGGCCGGTGATCGTCTGCGCGCAGGGGCTGTCGTGCCGCCGATCGGCCGATACTCGGGGCCTGGGCCGCGATCAGGCCTACCAGCCGTCCGTCTCGTCGGCGTCGGCCGGGTAGCCGTAGACCGTCGCGGGCGCGTAGGCGGGCCGGGCCGCCGGGCGGTAATAGGCCGGCACCGACCGGCGCCCCATCTGATCGCTGTTCGCCAGCAGGTCGTCCGGCTCGTAGGGGCTGCGGTTCCGGGCGAGCCGGGTGCCGCGCCGCCCGCGGTCCGCCATCGGGACATCCGCCCCCTCGATCACCACCCGCGTCCGGCCCATGCCCTGGCTCTTCACGAGGTTGAACAGGGTCGCGGCGTTGCGCACCGACAGGCGCACGCAGCCGTGCGAGGCCGCGCGCCCGAGGCTCCGGACGTGGTTGGTGCCGTGGATGGCGTGGCCCTGGGTCGTGAAGAACATCGCGAAGGGCATGGGCGCGTCGTCCCACTCCTTCGAGAAGTGCGTGCGCTCCATCCGGAACGGGCGGTAGGCGCCGGACGGGGTGTCGTAGCTCGCGACGCCGGTCGAGACCGGCCAGGAATAGCGCGGCTGGCCGTCGACCGAGACCTCCATGCGCTGGGTGGTCTTGTCGACGTTGACGAGCACGTCCGCGCTGGCCGTCGCGGGGATCCCCGCGCACAGGAGCAGCCCGGACAGGACGGAGATCAGACCGATACGCATGAGCGACTCCGACTCGAGACGCGCCTCGAGAAACCGCGACGGTTTGCCGTCACGCTAAAGCCCCGGCAACACCGAGGTTCCGGTCCGCGGCAACCCTGCGTAGTCAAGCTTTGCTGAGCACCCTCACAGCACCATCACAGCACCCTGGCGGCGCCCTCACGGCGCAGCCGCGGCCATGCCGGAGATCCGGCGGATCGCGGCCTCGGCCTCCTCGGCGATGCGCAGGACGAGGTCGCCGGCGCCCGGCAGGTCGTCGATCAGCCCCACGGCCTCGCCGACCGTGACGTTGGCGACGTCGTAGTCGCCCGCCGCGTCGGCATCCTCCACGTCCCGGCGCCGCTCGGCCGAGGCCGCGCGCAGCGCGTCCTCGCGGCCGTGCCACGTCTCGATGAAGGTGTTGCGCAGGAGTCGCCCGGTATAGGGCGCCGGCCAGGCCCGCTGGCGGGCGATGTCGTAGACCTGCGTGCGGATCGTGTCGTCGCCGGTGGCGGCGAGAACCCGCTGCTTCGCGGCCGGGTGGATCAGCGCCTCCCGGCTGGCCCAGAACCGCGTCCCCATCAGGACACCGTCGGCCCCCAGCGCCAGGGCGGCGGCGAGGCCGCGCCCGTCCGCGATGCCGCCCGCCGCGAGGAGCAGCGTCTCGGGGCGCTCGCGGGCGATCAGGTCGGCGACTGCCGGCACGAACGCCGCGGTGCCGCGGGCGGTGAGGCCGTGGCCGCCGGCCTCCGTCCCCTGCGCCACCACCGCGGCCGCGCCGACCTCCAGGGCACGCCTCGCATGCGCCAGGGTGTGCACCTGGCAGATCAGCGGCACGCCGGCGGCGCGGATTTGGTCCGCGAAGGGCGCGGGATCCGCGAAGGAGAGCATCAGGGCCGCGGGCGACCGGGCGAGCGCCGCGTCGAGGAGCGACGGGTCCCGGGCCATGGACCACGTGATGAAGCCGCAGCCGACCCGCTGATTGCCCGCGCGGGCGAATTCCCGGTCGAGCGTCGCGTGGTCGCCGTAGCCGCCGCCGATCAGGCCGAGGCCGCCGGCGGCGCTCACCGCCGCCGCGAGGGCGCCCCCCGAGGCCGGGTCCATGGGGGCCAGCACGATCGGGTGTCGCAGCCCGAAGGCGTCGGTGAGTCTCGTCCTCAAGGCCATGGGTCCCCTCTCCGGGAAGCGTCTCGATTGCGCGCGCCGCCCGCCAGGGCTTAACGCTCGCGCGGTGGCGGAAAAAATGATTCCTTCTGAAGGAAGGCATCGGAAAAGCAGATGGCATGAACAGCACCGACCTGATGTTCTTCGCGGCGGTGGCCGAGACCGGCGGCATCGGGCGGGCGGCGGCGCGGCTCAACACCGTCCAGTCCAACGTCACCGGCCGGATCCGCGCCCTGGAGCAGGCCCTGCGCGTGCCGCTCTTCCACCGCGGCAGCCGCGGTGTGACGCTGACCCGGGCGGGGGAGCGGCTCCTGCCCTACGCGCTCCAGGTCGGGCAGCTGCTCGCGGAGGCGCGCCACGCTCTGCTGGCCGAGGGCGAGCCGCGCGGCCCCCTGCGGATCGGCGCCATGGAGACGACCGCGGCCCTGCGCCTGCCCGGCCCGCTCGCGGATTTCGCCGCGCGTCACCCGGAGGTGGACATCGAGCTGGAAACCGGCCCGACCGAGCACCTGATCGCCCGGGTCCTCGACCGGAGCCTGGAGGGGGCCTTCGTGGCCGGCCCGGTCGCGCAGGCCGACCTCGCCGGGATCCCGGTCTTCACGGAGGAGCTGGTGCTGGTGGCGCACCCGGCCGTCGGCGACCTCGCGGCGCTGCTCGACCGGCTGGCCCGGGCGCGCGACGCGAAGGTGCTCGTGTTCCGGGCCGGCTGCTCGTACCGGAGGCGCCTGGAGGCGTTCCTGGCCCGCCAGGGCCTCGTGCATGTGCGACGCATGGAGTTCGGGACCCTCGACGGCATCCTCGGTTGCGTGGCGGCCGGCCTGGGCGTGACCCTGGTTCCGCGGGCCGTGGCAGAGCCGGCGCACCGCGCGGGCCGGGTCTCGGTTCACCCGGTGCCCGACGGGGACGGGCACGTCCCGACGCTGCTGGTCCACCGCGCCGACGACCGGCCGAGCGCGGCCTTCGCGCGGTTCGCCGAGCAGGTTCGGACGGCGCTCCCGGATGTGACTTAGGATCCCGGTTCCGGCACGCGCCATGCTGTCGGCAACCGCCGGTTGACAGCTGCCCGAGCCCGGGCGCTTCCTCTCGGCCGCAGACGGTTCGGAGTTCCCATGGCCCTCGACCCCACCCTCGCCGCCGAGATCGAAGCCTCCGTGGCGGAGGGTTTCGCCGATCAGGTCGCCCACACGCAGGCGCTGGTCCGGTTCGCGTCCCTGCGCGGGGAGGAGCATGCCTGCCAGGATTACGTGTTCGAGCAGTTCCGCGCGCGGGGCTACGCCACGGAGCGCTTCGCCATGGACCGGGCGGCCATCGCGGACCATCCGGGCGGCTCGAAGATCGACGCCGCGCACCATTCTGACGCGCCGATCGTCGTCTGCCACCACAGGCCGGGCACCGAGACCGGGCGCTCCCTGATCCTGCAGGCTCATGTCGACGTGGTGCCGCCCGGCCCCCTCGACCTCTGGACCCACCGGCCCTTCGACCCGGTGATCCAGGGCGACTGGATGTACGGCCGCGGCGCCGGCGACATGAAGGCCGGGCACGCCGCCAACCTGTTCGCCCTCGACGCCCTGGCGCGCCTCGGCCTGCAGCCGGCGGCCTCCGTGACGGTGCAGTCGGTGGTCGAGGAGGAATCCACCGGCAACGGCGCCCTGATGACCCATCTGCGCGGCTACCGCGCCGACGCCGTGCTGATCCCCGAGCCCGAGGACGAGAAGCTCGTGCGCGCCAATACCGGCGTGCTCTGGTTCACCGTCGAGGTGCGAGGCGTCCCGGTCCACGTGCGCGAGATGGGCGCCGGCGCCAACGCGATCGACGCCACTTACCGGGTGATCGGCGCGCTGCGCGAGGTCGAGGCCCGCTGGAACGCTGAGAAGGCCGCGCACCCGCATTTCGAGACCGAGGACCACCCGATCAATCTCAACATCGGCAAGATCGAGGGCGGCGACTGGGCCTCCTCGGTCCCGGCCTGGTGCCGGATCCACTGCCGGGTGGCGCTCTACCCGGGCGTCACCGCCGCGCAGGCCGCCGCCGAGATCGAGGCCGCGGTGGCGGGCTTCTCCCGCACCGACCCGTTCCTGGCCAACAGCCCGCCACGGGTGGTCTTCAACGGCTTCTTCGCCGAGGGTTACGTGCTGGAGGAAGGCTCGGAGGCCGAGGCGGTGCTCGGCCGCGCCCACGAGCGGGTGATCGGGTCGCCGCTCCAGAGCTTCATGACGGCGGGCTACCTCGATACCCGCGTCCACGCTCTCTACGATCGAGTGCCGGCCCTCTGCTACGGCCCGACCTCCCAGAACATCCACGGCTTCGACGAACGGGTCAGCCTCGCCTCGGTGAAGCGGATCACGACCGCCATGGCGCTGTTCGTGGCCGAGTGGTGCGGGACGGAGCGGAAGGTCTCCTGATCCGCCGCCGTCTTTGCGAGCGCAGCGAAGCAATCCAGGGCAGCGCTGCGCTCACGGGCGTCGTGCATCCCTGGGTCGCGTCGCTTCGCTCGCGATGACGGCGGTGCTCGCCGTCAGGGGATCAGCCGGTCCGCGCGGAGCTGGGCGAACAGGTCGTAGAACGCGTCGTCGGTCGGCTGGTAGGTCGTGAAGCCGAGGCGGCGGCTCTTGCTCATGTCGGTGACGACCTCGATCGGCCGCCCGAGATCGGCATCCGTGTGCCAGGGAGAGGCCAGCTTGGTGAGATCCGGCTCGGCGAGGCCGTGGCGCGCCGCGATCTCGGCCCAGGCCGGGCCGTCCTGCGCCATCCGGGGCTCGAGCGGCCGGTGCGTGCCGTCGAACGGCACCGCCTCGATCCCGAACCAGGCGGCGATCCGACCCCACATCCAGCTCCAGCGGAAGACGTCGCCGTCGACGACGTTGAACGCCTCGTTGGCGGCCCTCGGCTCCGTCGATGCCCAGAGCAGCTGGCGGGCGAGGAGCCGCGCGTCGGTCATGTCGGTCAGGCCGTTCCACTGCGCGGCCGAGCCCGGGAAGACGAACGGGCGTCCCAGCTCCCGGCACAGGGTGGCGTAGCAGGCGAGCGTCGTGCCCATGTTCATGGCGTTGCCCACCGCCTTGCCGATGATCGTGTGCGGGCGGTGGACGCTCCAGGTGAAGCCGTCGCGGGCGGCGGCCGCGAACACGGCATCCTCCTGCGCGTAGTAGAAGTTCTCGATGTCGAGGCGGCCCTGGTCCTCGCGGAACGGCGTCTGCGGCAGGGTGCCTTTGCCGTAGGCCTCGAACGGGCCGAGATAGTGCTTCAGCCCGGTCACCAGGGCGACGTGGCGGACGCTCTTCTTGGGGCGGAGCGCGTCGAGCAGGTTCTCCACCATCGCCCGGTTGACGCGGATCATCTCCGCCTCGGTCGGGCGCCGCTGCCAGGTCGCGAGGAACACGTGGCTCGGGGCGAGGTCGGAGAGCGCCTCCGCCAGGGAGGCCGGATCCTGCAGGTCGCCGGCCACCGGCACGACGCCGTCCTGCCGCACGGGGTGGCGGGCGAGGCCCGCGACGTGCCAGCCCTCTTGGTGGAGCAGCGCCGCGGTGGCGCTGCCGACGATCCCGCTGGCGCCGACGATCAGGGCGGTGTTCGACATGGAAACCCTCGTGCCCGGCTTAAATCCGGGTCCGGGGCAGATGGGCGCGGGTGGTGTCGCGACAACCCCGCCGCGCGGCGGGGACGCCTGTGCGGCGCGCAAGGGTTGTGTGATCGCGAGCCCCACGTCATCGCGCGCGGAGCGAAGCGACCCACGGCAGCGCGCGGTTTCGAACCGTGGCGCGACCCTGGATTGCTTCGCTCCGCTCGCAAAGACGGGAGCGCTCTTAGGCGACCCGGTCGATCGCGGCGCCGAGGATGTCGACGATCTCGCCGATCTGGCCGCGCTCTATGATCAGAGGCGGCGAGAGGGCGATGATGTCGCCGGTCACCCGGGTGAGCAGGCCGCGCTCGAAGCAATCGACGAACACGTCGTAGGCGCGCTTGCCCGGCGCGTCCGGCCGCGGCGCCAGCTCGACGCCGGCGACGAGCCCGATGGTGCGGATGTCGATGACGCCCTTGCGCCCGCGCAGATCGTGGATCGCTGCCGCCCAGTCGTCGGCGATGTCGGCGACGCGGGTGAGGAGCCCCTCCTCCCGGTAGATGTCCAGCGTCGCGAGGCCGGCCGCGCAGGCGATCGGGTGCCCGGAATAGGTGTAGCCGTGGAACAGCTCGATTCCGTCCGGGCCCTGCATCAGCGCGTCGTGGACCGCGCGGCTCGCGAAGACCGCGCCCATCGGCACCGTGCCGTTGGTCAGGCCCTTGGCGCTGGTCACGAGGTCCGGGACCACGCCGAAGAAGTCGGTCGCGAACGGCGCGCCGAGGCGGCCGAAGCCGGAAATCACCTCGTCGAAGATCAGCAGGATGCCGTGCTTCGTGCAGATCTCGCGCAGGCGCTCGAGGTAGCCCTTCGGCGGGATCAGCACGCCGGTCGAGCCCGCCACCGGCTCGACGATGCAGGCCGCGATGGTCTCGGCCCCGTGCAGCGCCACGAGCCGCTCCAGATCCTCGGCGAGCTCCGCCCCGTGCTCGGGCTGGCCCTTCACGAAGGCGTTGCGGGCCGGGTCGTGGGTATGGCGCAGGTGGTCGGTGCCGTTGAGCTGCGGGAAGACCCGCCGGTTCGACACGATGCCGCCGACCGACAGGCCGCCGAAGCCGACGCCGTGATAGCCGCGCTCGCGGCCGACGAGCCGGGTCCGCGTCCCCTGCCCGATCGCCCGCTGGTAGGCGAGCGCTATCTTGAGGGCGGTGTCGACCGATTCCGAGCCGGAATTGGTGAAGAACACCCGGTCGAGGCGATTGTCCGGACCGCCCGGGGCGATCTCGGCCAGCCGCTCGGCGAACTCGAAGGCGACGGGGTGACCCATCTGGAAGGTCGGGGCGAAGTCGAGGGTCGCGAGCTGGCGCTCCACCGCGGCGGCGATGCCCCGCCGCCCGTGGCCGGCGTTGACGCACCAGAGGCCCGCGGAGCCGTCGAGGACCTTGCGGCCGTCGTCGGCGGTGTAGTGCATGCCCTCGGCCGAGACGAGCAGGCGCGGCGCCGCCTTGAACTGGCGGTTGGCCGTGAACGGCATCCAGAAGGCGTCCATCGCGGGCGTGTTGCGGAGCGGATGGTCGGTCATGGGGCGGTTCTCCGGGACGGGCGACGCGGATCGGCGGCGGGACCAGGGGACACCTTCGCCGATCGGGCAACAAGTCCTTTTCTGGTCGCCGCCAACCCCTTGCAGGATCGAGGCCGCGGGTGGCACCGTTGCGGGATCCGCAACACCTGAAACGGGCCTTCAGCCGGATGAGCATCGATGTCGGCGCGCGCCTGCGCTTCGTTCGCGCCCGCCACGGCCTGTCGCAGCGGACGCTGGCCAAGCGGGCCGGGGTGACCAATTCCGCGATCTCGCTGATCGAGGCGAATCGCGTGAACCCGTCGGTGGGCGCCCTGAAGCGGATCCTCGACGGGGTGCCGATCGGCATGGCCGAGTTCTTCGCCCTGGAGCCGGAGCCGGAGCGCAAGGCGTTCTTCGCCGCCGAGGACCTCACCGAGATCGGCCGCCGGGCCACCAAGGGGGCGATCTCGTACCGTCAGGTCGGCGACAGCCTGTTCGGGCGCAAGCTCCAGATCCTCAAGGAGCGCTACGAGCCGGGCGCCGATACCGGCCGGGTGCCGCTCTCCCACGAGGGCGAGGAGGGCGGCATCGTGCTCTCCGGGCGCCTGGAGGTCACGGTGGATGCCGAGCGCCGGATCCTCGGCCCCGGCGACGCCTACAGCTTCGACAGCCGCCGCCCGCACCGGTTCCGCTGCGTCGGGCCCAACCCCTGCGAGGTGGTGAGCGCCTGCACGCCGCCGAGCTTCTAAGACGGAGCCCGGCTGCGGCGGATGAAACGCCCGCCCTGTCGCGTGCAGGCGTTGCGGTCGGCCGGCAGACTGGCGCATGCAGGGCGGCGTTTGAATTCATAATGCCGCGCGAGGATCGATGGCCGTCACCACCGCCGCCCCGGCCGCCGGGCCCGGACAGAACCAGTCGGCGCGCGCGGCGCTGGCGGCCTTCGTGGGCACCACGATCGAGTGGTACGACTTCTTCATCTACGGCACGGCGGCGGCGCTGGTGTTCGGGCCGCTCTTCTTCACGACCGAATCCCCCTACATCGCGACGCTCTCGGCCTTCGGGACCTTCGCGGTCGGCTTCCTCGCCCGGCCGCTGGGCGGTCTGATCTTCGGGCATCTCGGCGACCGGTTCGGGCGCAAGCGCGCCCTGGTGGCGACGCTCGTGATGATGGGCATCGCGACCTCGTGTATCGGCCTGCTGCCGACCTACGCGTCGGTCGGCCTCTGGGCGCCGGTGATGCTGGTCGTCCTGCGGCTGATCCAGGGGCTCGCGGTCGGCGGCGAGTGGGGCGGGGCGGTGCTGATGGCCGCCGAGCACGCGCCGGCCGGGCGCAACACCTTCTTCGCCTCCTTCGCGCAGCTCGGCAGCCCGGCCGGGCAGATCCTGTCGCTGCTGGCCTTCCGGCTCGCGGGCCTCCTCGACAAGGAGAGCTTCCTGACCTGGGGCTGGCGGGTGCCGTTCCTCGTCAGCATCCTGCTGCTCGGCGTCGGGCTCGCGATCCGCCTCGGCGTCGCGGAATCCCCGGCCTTCGAGAAGGCCCGGGCCGCCGGCGGGCCGCCGCCGGCGCCGGTGCGCGAGGTGCTGACGACCTGCCTGAAGCCGGTGCTGCTGGCGGCGGGGGCCAACACCTTCGCGATCGCCTCGGTCTACCTGTTCAACACCTTCATGATCGCGTTCACCACGCAGTATCTCGGCATCGCGCGGGCGACGATCCTCGACGCCCTGCTGATCGCCGCCGTGGTCCAGCTGGTGATGACCCCGGTGGGCGCCCGGATCGCCGAGCTGATCCGCAACGAGCGTCTGTTCCTCCAGGGGACGCTGGTCTGGGCGATGCTGGCCCCCTACCCGCTGTTCTGGCTGGTCGAGACCAAGTCTGTGCCGCTGATCGTGCTGGGTCTCGCCCTCAACGTGGTCGGCAGCGCGACCTTCTACGCGGTGATCGCCGGCTACCTCGCGGGCGCCTTCCCGACGCGGGTGCGCTACACGGCGATCTCGATCGCGTACCAGTTCTGCGGGGCGCTCGCCGGCGGCCTGACGCCGATCGTCGGCACCGTGCTGGCCGAGCGCTTCCAGGGCCACTGGTGGCCGATCGCGGTGTTCGGCACGGCGCTGGCCGGCGTGTCGTTCCTGTGCGTCACGGCGATCGGCGGCTACCGGGCGCGGCAGCGGGGTTTCCTCGACGGGTGAGCGCGACCGGTCAAAGGCGCCGGATCCGGGTAACGCGGGATTCAGACCGGTGGTCCAGGATCGGCGGCATGGATTCGATCGCCGCAGCCGCCGTCCAGATGCTGGGTTCGTCCCAGAACCAGCAGATCGGCATCGCCGTCGCCAAGCAGCAGCTCTCCGCCGACAAGGCGGTCGCCGGGCTGGTGGCGGACAGCGCCGCCCAGGCGGCGAGCGCCGGCCCGCCGGCCCCTCCCGGACAGGGCCAGAGCGTCGACCTGCGGGTCTGACGGAAGCCCCGCGCTCCGCTTTCCGGGCCTCGCGCGATCCCGGGTCGCTGCGCTGCGCGCGATGACGGCGGGCTCCTCGGCGGCCTGTGAGCGGCCGCCCCTACCCGAAGCCGTAGAGCCGCCGCGGGTTGTCGACGAAAACCATCCGGCGCCTGTCCGCGTCCGGCACCCAGTCGGCCATCAGGTCGAGGAGGTCCCGCGTCCGCGGCGGCCCGTCCCAGGCGGCCACGTGCGGCCAGTCCGAGCCCCAGAGGCAGCGGTCCGGCGCGGCGTCGTTGAGCGCCCGGGCGAAGGGGATCGTGTCGGCGTAGGGGGGCCCGGTGACGGAGTCCCGGAAGGCGCCCGAGAGCTTCACCCAGTTGCCGTCGGCGACGAGGCCGAGCAGTGCCCGGAACCCCGGATGGTCCACGCCCGCCGAGGTCGGCATGTGGCCCATATGGTCGAAGACCAGCGGCACGGGCAGCCGCGACAGGCGGCCGGCGATCGGCGGCAGCTCGCGGGCATCGAGCAGGAACTGGAGGTGCCAGCCCATCTCGCGGGCGAGCGCCCCGTAGGACTCGACCGCGTCGAGCCCGACCCCGCCGCCGAACAGGACGTTGAGGCGCAGGCCGACCACGCCGGCCTCTTTCAGCGCGGCGAGCTCGGCGTCGGGCAAGCCGAGCGGGATCACCGCGACGCCGCGCAGGCGCCGCCGGTGGGCGCGCAGCGTCTCGACCATCAGCCGGTTGTCGGTGCCGTGCACGCTGACCTGGATCAGCACGCCGTTGGCCATGCCGGTCCCGTCGAGCATCGCCAGATACCGCTCGGCCGGCGCCGCCGGGGGCGTGTAGCTGCGGTCCGCCACCAGGGGATAGTCCGGCGGCAGGCCGATGACGTGGGCGTGCGTGTCGACCGCGCCCTCCGGCACGGCGTAGCGGGTCGGGCCTTCCGGATGCGGGTCCGGGGCGGGGCAGTCTCGGATCTCGGGCATGATCAGGAATCCGCGTGCAGGACCTTGCCGCGCGTCTCGGGCAGCGCGAAGGCCGCCAGGAAGAAGATCCCGTAGGCGACGGCCGCGAAGATCGCGATGGCCGAGGCGAGACCGGCGCGCTCCGCGAGGTAGCCGACCAGCGCCGGGAACAGGGCGCCGATGCCGCGGCCGAAATTGTAGCAGAACCCCTGCCCCGAGCCGCGCAGGCGGGTCGGGTACAGTTCGGTCAGGAAGGCGCCCATGCCGGAGAAGTAGCCGGAGGCGAAGAAGCCCAGCGGGAAGCCCAGCACCCAGAGCACGCCGTTCGAGAGCGGGATCTGCGTGTAGGCCACGATCACCGCGATGGCGCCAAGCGAGAAGATCAGGAACAGCGGCCGCCGGCCGAGCCGGTCGGCGAGCCACGCGCCCACGAGGTAGCCGGTGAACGAGCCGATGATCAGGGCCGCGAGGTAGCCGGTGGAGGACACGATCGACAGGTGGCGCTCTGTGGTCAGGAAGCGCGGCACCCAGGTGGTGATCGCGTAGTAGCCGCCCTGGCAGCCCGCCGCCGCCAGCGAGGCGAGCAGCGTCGTCTTGAGGATCGGGCCGGAGAAGATCTCCCAGATCTGCGGCCGGTCGCCCGTGGCGGCGGCCCGGGCGCGGGATTCGGCGGCGACCTCCGGCTCCTTCACGTAGCGGCGCAGGTAGAACACCAGCAGCGCCGGCAGCGCGCCCACCGCGAACATCCAGCGCCACGCGGTCTCGGGCGGCAGAAGCGAGAACAGCACCGCCTGCGACAGGACCGCGAGGCCCCAGCCGATCGCCCAGCCGGACTGGACCGAGCCCACCGCCCGGCCGCGATACTCGGCCCGGATCGTCTCGCCGATCAGCACGGCGCCGGCCGCCCACTCGCCGCCGAAGCCGAGGCCGAGCAGCGCCCGCGCGATGAGCAGCTGCTCGAAGTTCTGGACGAAGGCGCAGAGGAGGGAGAACAGCGAGAACCAGAGGATCGTGATCTGCAGCGTCAGCACCCGGCCGATGCGGTCGGCGACGAAGCCCGCGAGCCAGCCGCCGAGCGCCGAGGCCAGCAGCGTCACCGTGGCGGCGAGCCCGGCCGTGCCGGCATCGACGTGCCACAGCGCCATGATCGTGCCGATCACCAGCGGGTAGATCATGAAGTCCATGCCGTCGAGGCACCAGCCGGCGGCGCACGCCCAGAAGGTGTGCCGCTCCGGCGGCGTCATCGATCGGTAGAAGGCGGTGAGGCTGGCGTCGCGGATCTCGACCGCGTCCACGCCCGTGGGCCCCTGCCCGGTTGCTGAACTCATCACCGCCTCCCGCCGCCCGATACCAGTATCAGCGTCCCAGGCAGAGCTGTCCAACGATGCGGCGGTTCACGCAAGCAACCGGAAAGGAAAAGGCCGCCCGGAGGCGGCCTGTCCCGTTCTTTTCACGCTCGATCGACGCTCAGTAGCAGCGCTCGACCAGAACCCGCCGGTAGCCGTAGGGAGTCCAGCGCACCCGCGGGACCGTGTAACAGCCGCCGCCGTAGCCGTAATCGCCGCCGTACCCGTAGCCGACGGGGGCGTAGCCGCCGCCGTAACCGTAGCCGTAACCCGGGTAGCCGTAGCCGCCGTAGAGGCCCCCGGCCGCGAGGCCGAGCCCGACGCCGAGGCCCAGGCCACCGAGCCCGTAGCCGTAGCCGCCGCGGTAGCCGTAACCGCCGCGCCAGCCGTAGCCCCGGCCGTAGAAGCCGCGGCCGTAGCCGAAGCCGCCCGGACGGAAGCCGACGCCGCGGAAGCCGCCTCCGAACCCGCCGTTGCGGAAGCCGCCGAACCCGCCGCCGCGGAAGCCGCCGCCGAACCCGCCACCGTGGAAGCCGCCGCCGAAACCGCCGCCATGGAAGCCGCCGCCGCCGAAGCCGCGCGCGTCCGCGCTGGCCGGCGCCAAGGCCAGAGCACCCGCCGCCAGCAGGGCCGAGCCGAGCACTGCACCCTTCATCACGTCATCTCCGTGGAAACACGCCCTCTGCGGCTAAGAACGCTCGAACCGGCAAAACGGTCCAGCCCCGGCCGCGGCGCGCGGTCGCGAGACCCACCCGGCCGCGTCCGGACCCATCCGGGCGCGGCTCGGACACGAAATTCGCCGCTTTCCAGGGCGAAGGGCGGCCCGAACGAGCTTCGCCGTCCCCGACTCGCCGTCCCCGAGCTGCCTGGAACGAATGATGATGCTGCGCCCGGCTCACGCCCTCTTGATCACGCTGCTCGCCCTCGCGGCCCCGGCCCGGGCGGCCGCCCCGGCCGCGACGGAGCCCTGCCGGGCGGTCGAGGCGCAGGGTGAGACCTTCACGGTCTGTACCATCGACCTCCGGAAGCAGCGGCTGCGGCTGTTCTGGCTCCAAGACGACGGCAAGCCCTACGGCGCCCTCGGCACCCTCGCCGAGAAGCAGGGCGGCCGCCTCGCCTTCGCGATGAACGCCGGCATGTACGACAAGGACCAGGCGCCGGTCGGCCTCTACGTCGAGAACGGGCACGAGCTGAAGCGCGTCTCCACGGCGGACGGGCCGGGCAATTTCCACCTGAAGCCCAACGGGATCTTCTGGCTGAAGGGTGAGCGCGCCGGGGTGGTCGACACGTCCCGCTACCTGCGGGCGAAGATCCGGCCGGATTTCGCCACGCAGTCCGGGCCGATGCTGGTGATCGACGGCCAGATCCACCCGAAGATCGCCGCCGACGGGCCGAGCCAGAAGATCCGCAACGGCGTCGGCGTGCCCGGCGACGGGCACGTGGCGATCTTCGCGATCTCCGAGCGCCCGGTGACCTTCGGCGCCTTCGCGCGGCTGTTCCGCGACGATCTCGGCTGCCGGAACGCCCTATTCCTCGACGGCTCGGTCTCCAGCCTCTACGCGCCAAACCTCGGCCGCACCGACATCAGCCGCCCTCTCGGGCCGCTGGTCGGCGCGCTGCCGCGGTGAGGGCCGCCCTCAGCGCTGACCGAAGGCCGTGTCCTTGAACAGGTCTTTGTACTCCCGCGGCTGCGAGCGCCAGTACTGCTTGGGCGCGCGCACCCGGGCGCCGAGCTCGGCGGCGGCGTGCCAGGGCCAGCGCGGATCGTACAGCATGGCGCGGGCGAGCGAGATCGCGTCCGCCCGGCCCTCCTGCAGGATCGTCTCCGCTTGGTGCGCCTCGGTGATCAGCCCGACCGCGATGGTGGTGAGGCCCGTCTCGGCCTTGATCCGCTCCGCGTAGGGCACCTGATAGCCCGGCCCGAGCCTGATCGCCTGCTTGGGCGAGACGCCGCCCGTGGAGACGTGGATCGCAGGGGAGCCGGCCTTCTTCAGGGCCTGGGCCAGCTCCACCGTCTCGTCGAGATCCCAGCCGTCCTCGACCCAGTCGGTGGCCGAGACCCGCAGCCAGACCGGGCTGCCGGCAGGCACGACATCCCGCACCGCGTCGTAGACCTCCAGGGGGAAGCGCATGCGGTTGGCGAGGCTGCCGCCGTATTCATCTGTCCGCTTGTTGGCGATCGGCGACAGGAACTGGTGCAGCAGGTAGCCGTGGGCGCCGTGCAACTCGACGGCCTCGATGCCGAGGCGCACGGCCCGCTTGGCGGTGGCCACGAACTGGTCGCGGACGCGCTTCAGGTCGGCGGCGTCGAGGGCGTGGGGCGGGACCTCGCCCTCGCCGTGCGCGACCGCCGAGGGCGCCTCGGTGCGCCAGCCGTGGGCGTGCTCCGGCGGGATCTGCTGGCCGCCGGCCCAGGGGGCCTCGCTGGAGGCCTTGCGCCCGGCATGGGCGATCTGGATGCAGACCGGGATCGGCGCGTATTCGCGCACGGCGTCGAGCACCCGGCCCAGCGCCCGCTCGCAGCCGTCGTTGTAGAGGCCGAGATCCCAGGCGGTGATCCGCGCTTCCGGGGAGACCGCGGTGGCCTCCAGGGTCAGCAGCCCCGCTCCGGACATTGCGAGCTGGCCGAGATGCATCATGTGCCAGTCGGTCGCCTCGCCGTCCCGCGCCGAGTACTGGCACATCGGCGCGACGAGGATGCGGTTCTCGAGCGTCAGCGCGTCGAGCGTCAGCGGTTCGAACAGGCGAGCGGTCATCGGCAACTCCTGGTGGAGGGTTCACTCTGGCCCAGGACGGGCGCGGCGGCCAGTGCGGTGCGGCAGAGCACCTCTGCGGGCGGGCGTTGCGGGAACTTGCGGATGTGGCCGCCCGTTTCCTGGCCTGTCGCCGCATCGCGGCAATCGACGCGAACCGCCTGAGGGGGCGAGATCGCCCGAGGTCCAGATGATGCTCACCAGACTCGCCGTCCCGCTCGCCCTGGCCGCCGGCTGCGCCGCCCTCGCGGGCACCGCCCAGGCCCAGCCCGCCGCCTTCGGCGGCCCCAAGATGCTGATCCACGGGAATTACTGCGGACCGGGCAACAACGCGCCGCTCCCGCCGATCGACGCCCTCGATGCCGCCTGCGCCCGCCACGACGCCTGTACGCCGAACGGCGGCCTGCCTTCGGAGGCCTGCAATCTCCGCCTGCAACAGGAGGCGACGCTGATCTCGCGCGATCCGCGGCAGCCGCAGGATGTCCGGTCCCTCGCCGGCCTCGTGGCCGCCACCGCGACGCTGATCCCGTCCGAGCCGAACGCCCGGCGCGTCCCGGCCTCGGTCACCACGGGTCCGACCGCGGGGACCTACGCGCCCGCCCTGACGCAGCCGGCGCCGACGGTCGATATCGACACCGACGACGACGGCGCCGACGCGGATTGAGGCGGGCCGCGATCGCCCGTCAACGCGCAAGCGGCGCGGTCCGGCACCCTACCGGTCCGCGCCGATCCCCCGGTCCTTCAGGCTGTCGCCGATCTCGTCGAGGGCCGCCGCGTCGTCGATCGTCGCCGGCATCGTCCAGGGCTCGTGATCGGCGATGCGCTTCATGGTGGCCCGCAGGATCTTGCCCGATCGGGTCTTGGGCAGCCGCGGCACGGTCAGCGCCAGCTTGAAGGCCGCCACCGGGCCGATCTCGTCCCGCACCTTGGCGACGAGTTCCCGCTCGATCGTCTCGGTCGGCCGGGCGACGCCGGCCTTCAGCACCACGAACCCGCAGGGCACCTCCCCCTTCAGCGCGTCGCGGATGCCGATGACCGCGCATTCCGCCACGTCCGGGTGGCTCGCCAGCACCGCCTCCATGCCGCCGGTGGACAGCCGGTGGCCCGCGACGTTGATGATGTCGTCGGTCCGTCCCAGGACCGTGATGTAGCCGTCGGCGTCGATCACCCCGGCATCCGACGTGTCGTAGTAGCCCGGGAAGGTGGCGAGGTAGCTCGACCGCATCCGGTCGTCCGAGCCCCAGAGCGTCGGCAGGCAGCCGGGCGGCAGGGGCAGGCGGATCGCGATGGTGCCCATGGTGCCCGCCGGAACCGGCTTGCCGCCCTCGTCCAGCACTTCGACCCGGTAGCCCGGCATCGGCACGCAGGTGCTGCCGTGCTTCACCGGCAGGAGGCCGAGGCCCATCGGGTTGCCGGCGATCGGCCAGCCGGTCTCGGTCTGCCACCAATGGTCGACCACCGGTCGGCCCAGCACGCGCTCGGCCCAGGCGACCGAGTCGGGATCGGCGCGCTCGCCCGCCAGGAACAGGCTGCGGAAGGCCGAGAGGTCGTGATCGGCGATCCGGGCGCCCTTCGAATCCTCCTTCTTGATCGCCCGCAGGGCCGTCGGCGCGGTGAACAGGCAGACCACCCCGTACTCGGCGACCACCCGCCAGAAGGCGCCGGCATCGGGCGTGCCGACAGGTTTCCCCTCGTAGAGGACCGTGGTGCAGCCGTGCAGGAGCGGCGCGTAGACGATGTAGGAGTGGCCGACGACCCAGCCGATGTCGGAGGCGCAGAAGTAGGTCTCGCCGGGCTGGACGCCGTAGAGGTTCGGCATCGACCAGGCCAGGGCGACGAGGTAGCCACCGGTATCGCGGACCACGCCCTTCGGCTTCCCGGTCGTGCCGGAGGTGTAGAGGACGTAGAGCGGGTCGGTGGCGGCGACCGGCACGCACGCCGCGCTCCGCCCCGCCGCCCGGGCGGCCGCGACGGTCTCACCCCAGTCGCGATCCCGGTCCGCGACGAGGGTCGCGGGCCCTTGCGGGCGCTGGAGGATCAGGCAGGCCTCCGGCTTGTGCCGCGAGGCCGCGATCGCCGCGTCGAGGAGCGGCTTGTAGGCGACCACGCGGTTCGGCTCGATCCCGCAGGAGGCGGCGAGCACCACCTTCGGCGCCGCGTCCTCGATCCGCACCGCCAGCTCGTTGGCGGCGAAGCCGCCGAACACCACCGAGTGGACCGCGCCGAGCCGGGCGCAGGCCAGCATGCCGAACAGCGCCTCGGGCACCATCGGCATGTACAGGATCACCCGGTCGCCCTTGCCGACGCCGAGGTCGGCCAGCACGGCGGCCAGCACCGCCACCTCGTCGCGCAGCGCCCGGTAGGTGATGCTGCGCTTGGTCCCGGTCACGGGCGAGTCGTAGCGGATCGCCACCTGATCCGCCCGGCCCCCGTCCGCGTGGCGGTCGACCGCGTTGTGGCAGGCGTTCAGGGTGCCGTCCGGGAACCAGCGTCCGTAGGGGCCGGAATCCGGCGCGAAGGCCCGCTCCGGCGCCCGCGCCCAGTCGAGGGCCCGCGCCGCGCCGAGCCAGAACGCCTCGGGGTCGCGGCAGGCCGATTCGTAGATCTCCGGGTAGCGGCCCTGCAGGCTGGCTCTCGTCATCGGTTGGGCGTTTCCTCGCGGACCGCTCTCCGGCGGCGGGTCGCAGAGTAGCCCATTCTCGCGCGCACGGGAGTGGCCACGGGAGGGAGTGGCCACGGGCGTGACGGCCGCGGCTCGGTGCCCCCAAAAGAAAACCGCCGCACCGGGGCTCCCGATGCGGCGGTCGTCAGCGTGAATTCGCTATCGTATTGGACGTCTCAGGCGTCAGTGCAACGTGTCGTTGCCCGCCTGGAGCTTGTTGATCTCGTCCTTGAGGAGGAGTTTCCGTCGCTTCAGCTCGGCGATGTGGAGGTCGTTCGCCGAAGGTCTGTGGATCGCTTCCTGAATCTCGCGCTCGAGGGCTTCGTGCTTCCGGGCGAGTTGGTTCAGATGCGTCTGCAGCGACATGAGTCGAATCTCCTGTCATCGTTTCGACACAACGAGATTGGCACAGGATGCCGGACCTGTCGAAGCGTTTTCTGCTGCTAAGTCTGATGATTGCTTACCGCGCCGCCTTGTCCGGCGCCGGAGCGTGACGCATGCTCTCGGGCGACGAACGGTCTTCGGGTTCTCAGGTGACGATGGCGGACGAGGCGGGTGAGGGTGCGCAGTCGGACCTCCAGGGCGAGCTGGCGCGGCTGCGCGAGGAGCACCGGGATCTCGACAGCGCCATCGAGGCGCTGGAGCGCAGCGTCGCCGGCGATCAACTCCAGATCCAGCGCCTGAAGAAGCGCAAGCTCACGCTGCGCGACCGCATCTATCACATCGAGGACGCGCTCACGCCGGACATCATCGCCTGATGCCGGTGGACGCCCTCCGGCCCCGCCTTGCCGCGGGCCCGCGCCGCCTGTAAGCGCCCTCTTTTGCCGGGATCAACGATGGCGTCGCCTCCTCCGGTCGCGATCATCATGGGCAGCCAGTCCGACTGGGCGACCATGCGTCATGCCGCCGAGACGCTCGACGCGCTCGGCGTACCGTACGACGCGCGCATCGTGTCGGCCCACCGCACGCCGGACCGGCTCGTCGCCTTCGCCAAGGGCGCGGTCGCGGCCGGCCTCAAGGTGGTGATCGCCGGTGCGGGCGGCGCCGCGCACCTGCCCGGCATGGCGGCCGCGATGACCCGCCTGCCGGTCTTCGGCGTGCCGGTGGAGTCGAAGGCCCTCTCCGGCCAGGACAGCCTGCTCTCCATCGTCCAGATGCCGGCGGGCATCCCGGTGGGGACCCTGGCGATCGGCCGGGCCGGGGCGGTGAACGCGGCCCTGCTCGCCGCCGCCGTCCTGGCGCTGACCGATCCGGACCTGGCGGAGCGCCTGGAGGCGTGGCGCGCGGCCCAGAGCGCCTCGGTGGCCGAACGGCCGGTGACGGAAGAGAACGCGTGACGGACAAGATCCTCGGCCCCGGCTCCATCCTCGGCATCGTCGGTGGGGGCCAGCTCGGGCGCATGATCGCGCTCGCGGCGGCCGATTACGGCCTCAAGGCGCATGTCTACGCGCCCGACGCGGACAGCCCCGCCTTCGACGTGGCCGCCCGGACCACCTGCGCGGCCTACGACGACGCCGCGGCGCTGGCGGATTTCGCCCGCGGCGTCGACGTCGTGACCTACGAGTTCGAGAACATCCCGCACGCCACCGCCGACGTGCTGGCCCGGCACGCCGTCCTGCACCCGAACGCGCGCGCGCTCTCGACCACGCAGGACCGGCTCTCCGAGAAGGAGTTCATCAACGGCCTGGGCATTCCGACGGCGCCGTTCCGGGCGGTGGACACGCCCGACGACCTCGACCGGGCGATCGAGGTGATCGGCCTGCCGGCCGTGCTCAAGACCCGCCGCTTCGGCTACGACGGCAAGGGGCAGCGCATGCTCCGCGAGCGGGCCGAGGGCGACCGCAATGCCCTGTTCGCCGAGTTCGGCGGCGCGCCGCTGATCCTGGAGGGCTTCGTGCCGTTCGAGCGCGAGGTCTCGGTGGTGGGCGCGCGCGGGCGCGACGGCAGCTTCGCGGCCTACGACCTCTGCGAGAACGAGCACCGCGACCACATCCTCGCGCTGACCCGGGTGCCGGCGCCCGGCGTGTCCGCCGAGACGGGCCGCGCCGCCGTCGAGATCGCCCGGCGGATCGCCGACGCCCTCGACTATGTCGGCGTGCTCGCCGTCGAGATGTTCCTCGTCCGCGAGGACGGGGCGGAGCGGCTCGTGGTCAACGAGATCGCGCCCCGGGTGCACAATTCCGGCCACTGGACCAGCGAGGGCGCGCTGACCTCGCAGTTCGCCCAGCACGTCCGGGCCGTCTGCGGCTGGCCGCTGGGCGATGCGGGCCGGGTCGGCGGCCTGCCCGTCGAGATGCGCAACCTGATCGGCGCCCAGGCCGACGACTGGCACGCCCTGCTGGCCGAGCCCGGCGCCCACCTGCACCTGTACGGCAAGGGCGAGGCGCGCCCCGGCCGCAAGATGGGCCACGTCACGCGCCTCGGGCCGGGTCCGACCGGATCCTGAGGCTTCGAGGGCACACCCGCGTCGCCGCGTGATCGCCGGAGGGCCGTCCGCGGCCCCGCGGAACGGTCGAGCCATACCTTCGCCACATCCCGCCGCTTCCACGACAGTGTGGTCGGTTCCGAATGCTGCCGCTCGAGCCCGCCCGCACCGCTCCGGTCCCGCCGGGACCGGCGGGGGCCGGATCACGAGGCGGCGCTTCTTAAGCCGGCCTTCACCGTGATGCGCGACGGTGCCCCGAACTCGGGCGTGCCCGGCGCTCGGCGCGGGCTCTTGGACTGTGAGGGGCGGGGCGGGCGCGCGCGGAGCGGGCGACGCCTCGGGGAGAGTGGGGCAATGAACGTACGCAACCGGCTGGGACGGAAGACGGCACTGATCGGCGCGGCCTTGGTCTCGGCTGCCGGCCTCGCGGGCTGCGAGACCGTCGGCAGCGCGGCCGGCCCGCGGCAATACGCGGTCCTGGAGAAGGACACGACCGGCGCCACGAACGTCAACATCGCCTCCCTGACCGAGGTCGTGCAGCGCAACCCGAACGACGCGGCGGCCTACAACACCCGCGGCGCCGCCTACGCCCGCGCCGGCCAGTTCAACGACGCCATCGGCGACTTCACCAAGGCGATCCAGCTCGATCCGAACTCCGCCTCCGCCTACAACAATCGCGCCCTGGCGAACCGCCAGATCGGCCGCGACGGCCCGGCGCTGCAGGACTTTTCCAAGGCGATCGGGATCGATCCGAATTACGGGCCGGCCTATATCGGCCGGGCCAATGTCGAGCGCGCGCAGGGCAACCTCGACCAGGCGCTGAACGACCTCAACGTCGCGATCCGCCTGAGCCCCGAATCCGCGCAGGCGTACCATGCCCGCGGCCTCGTGAAGCAGAAGCAGGGCCAGGACACCCAGGCGATCGCCGATTTCGACGCCGCCATCGACCGCGACCCGTTCGTGGCCGCGCCCTACGCGGCCCGCGGCCAGAGCCTGATCGCGACCAACCAGTACGCGAAGGCGATTGAGGACTACAACGCCGCGCTCAACGTGAATGCCAAGGACGCCACCTCCTGGGCCTATCGGGGCCTCGCCTACGAGAAGCAGGGCCAGCGCAAGGAGGCGATGGAGAACTACCAGCGCGCCTCGACGATCGACCCCAACAACACCGTCGCGCGGGCCGGCCTCGGCCGCGTCCAGGGCGGGGTCGGCACGCTGTTCAACTGATCGCTCCGTCATCGCGCGCGGAGCGAGGCGGCCCGGGGCAGCGCGACACGTTCGCGCGCGGCGCCACCGGATCGCTCCGCTCCGCCCGCAGGGACGGTGCCAGCGCCTGAGGCGAACTACGCCGCCAGCAGGCCGTTCTCGTCCTGCGTGATCCGGCGCAGGTGGTGGGCGGTGTCGCCGAGCTGGTACTCGATCATGGCGAGCCGCTTGAAGTGGTGGGCGCCGATATACTCGAGCGTCATGCCGATGCCGCCGTGGAGCTGCACCGCCTCCTGGCCGACGTAGCGGCAGGCCTTGTTGATCTGCACCTTCACGGCCGACAGGGCCGCCGCCCGCGCGCGCGGCTCGGGTGTGTCCACCATCATGGCGGCGTAGAGCGCCATGGAGCGGGCCTGCTCAAGCTGGATCAGCATGTCGACGGCGCGGTGCTGCAGCGCCTGGAACGAGCCGACGCTGACGCCGAACTGCTTGCGGGTCTTGAGGTACTCCACCGTGAGCTTGTGGAGCGCGTCCATGGAGCCCACCGCCTCGGCGGCGAGCGCCGCGATCCCGTGCTCCACCACCCGCTCCAGGAGCGGCAGGCCGCCCTCCGGGTCGCCGAGCGCCGCGTCGGCCGGGAGCGTCACGTCGGAGAAGGACACCTCGGCGGCCCGGCCGCCGTCCTGGGTCGGGTAGGCCTCGATGGCGACGCCGGGGGCGTCGGTCGGGACGAGGAACAGGCCGATCCCGCTCGGGTCGCGCCGCTCGCCCGAGACGCGGGCCGAGACCACCATCAGGCCGGCCGCGTCGGCGTTGGGCACGACGCTCTTCGCCCCGCTCAGCACGTAGCCCTCGCCGGAGCGCCGGGCGGTCGTCGCCACGTCGGCGAGGTCGTAGCGGGACTGGCGCTCGGTGTGGGCGAGGGTCAGGCGGAGGTCGCCGGCGACGAGTCCCGGGACGAGGCGCTCCCGCTGCGCGGCGCTGCCGCCGAGCCGCAGGGCCGTCGAGCCCAGCACGAGGCTCGCGAGCAGGGGCTCGACCACGAGGTTGCGGCCCACCGCCTCCATGACCAGCATGGTCTCGACCGGGCCGCCGCCGAGGCCGCCCTCGTCCTCGGAGAAGGGCAGGCCGGCGACCCCGAGTTCCGCGAAGGCCGCCCAGCCGTCCTCGGGGAAGCCGAGGGGCGCCTTGAGGCGCGCCTGCCGGCTCTCCAGCGACGGGTAGAGGTCGGCGGCCAGCCGCTCGACGCTGTCGCGCAGGAGCGACTGGTCCTCGTTCAGGTCGAAATCCATGGTGTTCCCTCGCGGATGTCGTCGGAGGCGCCCGGCACCTCAGGATGAGGGGGAGGACGGGGCGAGGCGACCGCTCACAACCCCAGGATGCCCTTGGCGATGACGTTGTGCTGGATCTCGTTCGAGCCGCCGTAGATCGAGACCTTGCGGTTGTTGAAGTAGCTCGGCGCCGCCGCGTCGACCCAGTCGAAGCCGCCGGGCAGGTTGTTGGCCCCGGCCCCGCGCGCGGGCGCCGCCAGGGCGAAGGGCCCGGCGAGCTCCACCAGCAGCTCGGTCGCCGCCTGCTGGAGCTGCGAGCCGCGGATCTTGAGCAGCGACGAGGCCGGGTCCGGCTCCACCGAATCCGCCCTTCCCTGCTTGGCCGCCACCCGCATCTGGGTGATCTCCAGGGCCTTCAGCTCGACCTCGACCTCCGCGACGCGGGCGCGGAAGGCGGGATCGTCCCACATCGTGCCGGACCCGGCCGGCATCTCGCGGGCCAGCCGCTTGATCCGGGCGATCCGCTCCTTGGTGAGGCCGATCCGGGCGATGCCGGTGCGCTCGTTGGCGAGCAGGAACTTCGCGTAGTCCCAGCCCCGGTTCTCCTCGCCGACGAGGTTCTCCACGGGCACGCGCACGGCGTCGAAGAAGACCTCGTTGACCTCGTGCCGCCCCTCCAGCGTCAGGATCGGCCGCACGGTGATCCCGGGCGTCGTCATGTCGATGAGCAGGAAGGAGATGCCGCGCTGCTTCTTGGCCTCGAAATCGGTGCGCACCAGGCAGAAGATCCAGTCGGCGTGCTGGCCGAGCGTCGTCCAGGTCTTCTGGCCGTCCACGACGTAGTGGTCGCCGTCGCGCACCGCCCTGGTCTTCAGCGAGGCGAGGTCCGAGCCGGCGCCCGGCTCGGAGAAGCCCTGGCACCACCAGTCGTCGAGGTTGGCGGCGCGCGGCAGGAAGCGCGCCTTCTGGTCCTGCCGCCCGAAGGTCGCCAGCACCGGGCCGAACATGTAGCAGTTGAATTGCTGGGGCAGCGGAACCGCCGCCTGGAACAGCTCCTCGGTGTAGATGTAGCGCTGGATCGGGGTCCAGTCCCGGCCCCCCCATTCCTGCGGCCAGTGCGGCACCGCCCAGCCCTTGGCGTTGAGGATCCGCTGGCTCGTGACGTAGTCCTCCTTCGAGAGACTGCGCCCCTCCGAAACCTTCTTCCGGATCTCCGCCGGGATTTCCGTCCTGCAGAAGGTCCGGACCTCGTCGCGGAACGCGATCTCGTCGTCGGTGAAGCGCAGGTCCATCGGCTCAGCTCCGGGCGATCTCGAATAGGCCGGCGCAGCCCTGGCCGCCGGCGACGCACATGGTCACGACGGCGTAGCGCGCGCCGCGGCGGCGGCCCTCCAGCAGGGCGTGGCCCACGAGCCGCGCCCCCGACATGCCGAACGGGTGGCCGACCGCGATGGCGCCGCCGTTGACGTTGACCTTCTCGGGGTCGATCCCGAGCGTGTCCCGGCAGTAGACCGACTGGGACGCGAAGGCCTCGTTCAGCTCCCACAGGTCGATGTCGGAGACGCGCAGGCCCTGCCGCTCGAGGAGCCGCGGCACCGCGAAGACCGGGCCGATGCCCATCTCGTCCGGCCCGCAGCCCGCCGAGGCGAAGCCTCGGAAGATGCCGAGCGGTTCGAGGCCGCGCCGCGCCGCCTCGTCGGCCGACATCAGCACGCTGGCCGAGGCGCCGTCCGAGAGCTGGCTGGCATTGCCCGCCGTGATGAAGGCCCCCTCCCCGCGCACGGGCTTGAGCTTGGACAGCCCCTCCAGGGTCGTGTCCGGGCGGTTGCCCTCGTCCTTGGCGAGCCGGGTCTCGACCTCCCGGGTCTCGCCGGTGGCCTTGTCGGTCACCGCCATGACGGCGCTCATCGGGACGATCTCGTCGTCGAACAGCCCGCATTCCTGCGCCGCAGCGGTCCGTCGCTGGCTCTCCAGGGCGAAGTGGTCCTGCGCCTCCCGGGAGATCCGATAGCGCTCCGCCACGATGTCGGCGGTCTCGATCATCGGCATGTAGATCGCCGGCAGATGCGCCTCCAGCCACGCGTTGCGGGTCAGCTCCCGCTGGACCTTCGGTTGGACGAGGCTGATCGACTCGACGCCGCCCGCCACCGCCACCGGCACGCCGTCGAGGATGATCCGGCGCGCCGCGCTGGCGATCGCCTCCAGGCCCGAGGCGCAGAAGCGCGAGACCGTGACGCCGGCCGACTCGACCGGGATCCCCGCCACCAGGGCCGCGTGGCGGGCGACGTTGCCGCCCGTGGCGTTCTCGGGATAGCCGCAGCCGAGCACCACCTCCTCGACGGCCGCGGGCTCCAGGGACGCCCGATCCAGGGCGCCGCGGATCGCGTGGGCCGCGAGGTCGGCGCCGCGGGTGAGGTTCAGCGCGCCGCGATGCGCCTTGCCGATGGGCGTGCGGGCGGTCGAGACGATCACCGCTTCGGTCATGATCGCTCTCCCGCTCAGGCGTTCTTCAGGCCGGCGAAGCTGCCGCCCTCGGCGGCGAGCTTCTTCAGGAGCGGCGCCGGCTCCTGGCTGTCGTCGCCGGTCTCGGCCGCGAAGCGCGACAAGGCTTCGACGACGGTCTTCAATCCGACCGTGTCGGCCCAGTGCATCGGGCCGCCGCGCCAGGCGGGCCAATTGTAGCCGTTGATCCAGATCGTATCGATGTCGCCGGGCCGGGCCGCGATGCCCTCCTCCAGGATCCGCGCGCCCTCGTTGACCATCGGGTACATGAGCCGCGCGACGATCTCGTCGGCCGTGAAGCTGCGGCGCGCGACGCCGTGCTCGGCGGCGACGCGCGCGATCAGCGCCTCCACCTCCGGGTCGCGCGTGCCGGCGCGGGCGCCGTCCGGGTAAAGGTAGAAGCCGCGTCCGGTCTTCTGGCCGAACCGGCCCTGCTCGGCGAGCGAGTCCGCCACCGGCGCCCGACCGCCGAAATCCTTGCGCGAGCGCCAGCCGATATCGAGCCCCGCGAGGTCGGCCATGGCGAAAGGCCCCATCCGGAAGCCGAAGCCAGTGACCGCCGCGTCGACCTCGTGGGGCAGCGCGCCCTCGAGCAGCAACCGCTCGCCGGCCCGGCTGCGGCGCTCCAGCATCCGGTTGCCCACGAAGCCGAAGCAGACTCCCACCGTCACCGGCAGCTTGTTGAGGCGCTTGCCCAGGTCCAGCGCGGTGGCCAACACGTCCGGTGCGGTTTTCTCCGCACGGACCACCTCGACGAGGCGCATGACGTTGGCCGGGCTGAAGAAGTGCAGGCCGAGCACGTCCTGCGGCCGGTTGGTCACCGCCGCGATGGCGTTCACGTCGAGGTAGGAGGTGTTGGTGGCCAGGATCGCGCCGGGCTTGGCGACCTGATCGAGTTTGGTGAAGATCTCGCGCTTGACGCCCATGTCCTCGAAGGCCGCCTCGACGACGATGTCGGCCTCCCCGGCGGTCTCCAGGCCGAGCGCCCCGGTGATCCGGCCGACCCGCTCGTCGCGCTGGGCCTCGGTGATCGAGCCGCGCTTGGCCGATCCGGCGTAGAGCCCCCTCACCCGGTCGAGGCCGCGCGCCAGGGCGCCCTCTTCCGTCTCGATCACCGTCACGGGGATCCCGGCATTGGCGAAGCACATGGCGATGCCGCCGCCCATCGTGCCGGCGCCGATCACCGCGGCCGTGCGGACGGGGCGGCGGGGCGTGTCCTTCGGCAGGCCGGGCACCCGGCCGGCCTCGCGCTCGGCGAAGAAGGCGTAGCGCAGGGCCTTCGAGCGCGGATCCTCCACCAGGGTGCGGAACTCGGCCCGCTCCACCGCCACGGCAGCATCGAAATCTCGCTCCAGGCCCGCGCGGACCGCCCGCGCCAGGGCGTGGACGTTGGTGGCGTCGGGATCGCGCTTCACCGCCTCCGCGGCCTGCGCCTCGAATTTTTCCCGTGCTTCCGGCGTCAGCGTCTCGGACCGGTCGCGCGCCCGCGGCAGGGCGCCGGAATCGGCGAGTTCCAGGGCGCGGGTGCGCGCTTCCGCGACGAGGTCGCCGAGCACCACGGCGTCCACGATGCCCAGCGTCGCCGCCGTCTCGGCGGAGACCGGCTCGCCGGTGAGCATCATCGCGAAGGCGGCGTCGGGCCCGATCAGGCGCGGCAGGCGCTGCGTGCCCCCCGCCCCCGGGATGATCCCGAGCTTGATCTCCGGCAGGCCGATCCGCGCCGACGGGGACGCGACGCGGCCGTGGCAGGCCATCGCCAGCTCCAGGCCGCCGCCGAGGGCCGCGCCGCCGATCGCCGCCACCACCGGCTTCGGGCTGGCATCGAGCCGGTCCAGGATGTCCGGCAGGCTCGGCGGGTGCTGCGGCTTGCCGAACTCGCCGATATCGGCGCCGCCGACGAACACCTTGCCCTCCGCGGCCAGGACGACGGCCCGGACCGACGCGTCCGCGATGGCGTTCGTCAGGGCCTCGTCGAGGGCCGCCCGCAGCGCGGCGCCCAGCGCGTTGACCGGCGGGTTGGCGAGCGTGAGCACGGCCACGCCGCCGTCGACCTCCTGACGAACCACCCGATACTCCCTGTTGTTCTGCAATGCAGAATAAGTGTCCGCATTTCGGAGGGATGTTGGTCCGAGTGCCCGCCAGCGTCAAGGACGGGCAAGGTCTGTCATCGGGGTGCGGTCAACTGTTCTGCAGTGCAGAAAAGTATCGCCTCGGCCGTTTGACCCGCGGCCCGGGGCCATGCCATCACAACGGCCCTGAATGAGACTCGGTTGCGGACGCCGCCCGGCGCGCGAAGGCCGGGCCGCCGGAGGCAGGGGGATGATCGCGGTGCGCGGCAAGGATCGGGGCGAGCGGCCCGGGGGCGCCTGTCCGGCGCGAGTTCCGGCAGCGGGGAGCGGGCGGTGAGCGACGGTCCCGAGCGCGACCCGGGCGGGCGCCTGCCCGAGATCCTGCGCGGCCGGCTCGCCCTGCCGGTGATCTGCGCCCCGATGTTCATCGTCTCCGGCCCGGAGCTGGTCATCGCCCAGTGCCTGTCCGGGGTCGTCGGCTCCTTTCCCGCGCTGAATGCCCGGCCGGCCGAACTCCTCGACGCGTGGCTCGCGCGGATCACGCAGACGCTCGCGCAGGCCCGCGCCGCCGACCCGTCGCGGAAGATCGCGCCGTTCGCGGTGAACCAGATCGTCCACGCCTCCAACGACCGGCTGGCGCAGGATGTCGAGGCCTGCGTCCGGCACCGGGTGCCGATCATCATCACCTCCCTGCGGGCGCCGGACGCGGTGATCCGCCCGGTCCACGCCTATGGCGGGGTGGTGTTCCACGACGTCACCAATGTCCGCCACGCCGAGAAGGCGCTGGAGGCCGGCGTCGACGGGCTGATCCTGGTCTGCGCCGGGGCGGGCGGGCACGCGGGGACACTGAGCCCCTTCGCCCTGGTGGGCGAGATCCGGCGGTTCTACGACGGGCCGCTGATCCTGTCGGGGGCGATCACCTCGGGCTCCGCGATCCTGGCGGCCCAGGCCATGGGTGCCGACCTCGCCTACATGGGCACCCGCTTCATCGCCACCCGGGAGGCGAACGCGGCGGCGGCCTACAAGGACATGATCGCCGGCAGCGCGGCCGCCGACATCCTCTACACCCCCTACTTCACCGGCGTTCCGGGCAACTACCTGACGCCGAGCATCCGCGCCGCCGGGCTCGATCCCGAGGCCCTGCCGGTGCGCGACAAGACCGCGATGGACTTCGGCAGCGCCAGCGTGAAGGCGTGGCGCGACGTCTGGGGCGCCGGCCAGGGTGTCGGCACCATCGCGGACGCGCCGGCGACCGCCGACCTCGTCGCCCGGCTCGCCCGGGAATACGCGGCGGCGCGGGCGCGGACGGCCGGCCGCTCCGCGGACTACGCCGCGGATTTCGCCGCAGACCGCGACGGCGGGGCCGTTCCGTGAGCGTCCGCCTCGCCGATCCGGAGCCCGGGATCCGGCTCGTCACGATCGACCGGCCGGACCGGCGCAACGCCCTCGACCGGGCGACCTACGCGGGCCTGACCGACGCCCTGGAGGCCGCGGGACGGGACGCGGAGGTGCGCGCCCTGGTCCTCACCGGCGCGGGCGGATGCTTCACCGCCGGCAACGATCTCAAGGATTTCCAGGACGTCGAGACCGGGGGCGACAGTCCCGGCCTCACCTTCCTCAAGGCCCTGCGCGCCTGCCCGCTCCCGGTCGTGGCCGCCGTGGAGGGCCACGCGGTCGGCATCGGCACGACGCTGCTGCTCCACTGCGACCTCGCCTACGCGGGGGACGGGGCACGGTTCCGCCTGCCCTTCACGGCCCTGGGCCTCAGTCCGGAGGGCGGGTCGAGCTACCTTTTGCCCCTGGTGGCGGGATCGAAACGCGCCGCCGAGCTGCTGATGCTCGGCGAGCCCTTCACGGCCGCGGACGCCGCCGCGGCCGGCCTGATCAACGCCGCCGTCCCGGCCGGGACGGCCCTGGAGACCGCACTCGCCAAGGCGCGCGCGCTCGCCGCCCTGCCCCGTGTCTCGATCGCCGCCACCAAGCAGGCGCTGCGGCGCGGCCACGACGACAGCGTCGCCCGCGCCCTCGACGCCGAGGCGGAGGTCTTCCACGCCCTCCGCCGCGGTCCGGCGGCGCAGGCGGCCTTCGCGGCGTTCCTGCGCCGATGAGCGGCCGGATGGAGGTGGAGGCCGGCCCGCGCGCCGGATCCGATATCGGGCTCGACACGGCCGAGCCCGACGTGGCCGAGCCCGACGCGGCCGGCGCCGGCGCGAAGGAGGACCGGCACTTCGTCACGGCCCTGGCCCGGGGGCTGTCGGTGCTCGCCTGCTTCGGCCCGGGGCGCACGAGCCTCGCCAACCACGACATCGCTGAGGCCTGCGGGCTGCCGCGCTCCACCGTGTCGCGGCTGACCTACACGCTGACCAAGCTCGGCTACCTGCAGCACATGGCCGAGCTCGGCCGCTACCGCCTCGGCACCGCCACCATCGCGCTGAGCTCGGCCGCCCTGGGCGGCCTCGACGTCCGCGCCATCGCCCGGCCGGTGCTGCGCGCGGTCGCG
Source organism: Methylobacterium sp. UNC300MFChir4.1 (assembly GCF_900110155.1). Taxonomy (NCBI): domain Bacteria; kingdom Pseudomonadati; phylum Pseudomonadota; class Alphaproteobacteria; order Hyphomicrobiales; family Methylobacteriaceae; genus Methylobacterium; species Methylobacterium sp. UNC300MFChir4.1. The sequence continues at coordinate 93,928 of NZ_FOCS01000017.1, forward strand.
GAGGCGGCCAACGCCTCGGTCGGCCTCGGGGTGCGGGACCGGCTCAGCATGCGCTACGTCGACTGCCAGCGCGGCCCGGCGGCGATCTCGCTCAACCTCGACACCGGCTCGCGCATCTCGCTGGCCCGCAGCGCCATGGGCCGCGCCTACGTGGCGGTCTGCCCGGACCGGGAGCGCGCGGGCATCTACGAGGACCTGAAGGCGCTGGATCCCGTGGCCTGGCCGGTGCTGCGCGCCGGCCTCGACCGCGCGGTGGAGGAGCACCGGGAACTCGGCTGCTGCACCTCGTTCGGCGAGTGGCAGGAGACGGTCTGCGCCATCGCGGTGGGGTTCCATCCCGGCGGCGGCCTGCCGCCCATGTCGGTCAATTGCGGTGCCCCCACCGTCATCACCGACGCGCGCTTCCTCCTGGAGGTGGCGCGCCCGAGACTGATCGACGCCGTGCGCAGCCTCGACGGCGTCATGGGAGCCTGAGGACCATCGCGATGGATGCCGTTGCCGACCTGCCGCTCGCCGGAATCCGCGTCCTCGACCTGTCCCGGGTCCTGGCCGGGCCCTGGTGCGCGCAGGTGCTGGGCGATCTCGGCGCCGACGTGATCAAGGTCGAGCACCCGGAGCGCGGCGACGACACCCGCGACTGGGGCGTGCCGACGAGCCCCGGCAACACCTCGTATTTCGACAGCGTGAACCGCAACAAGCGCTCGATCGGCGTCGACCTCGCCACGCCGGAGGGGCTGGCGATCGTCAAGGCGCTTGCCCGCGAGAGCGACGTGCTCGTCCAGAACTTCAAGACCGGCGGGGCCGAGAAGCTCGGCCTCGGCTACGCGGACCTGTCGGCGGAGAATTCCGGCCTGATCTACTGCTCGATCGCCGGCTACAGCTCCGACGGCTCCGAGGCCGGCCGGCCCGGCTACGACCTCGTGGTCCAGGGCGAATCCGGCGTGATGGCGCTCAACGGCGAGGCCGGGGGACCGCCCCTCAAGTTCGGGGTCGCGGCGGTCGACCTGTTCACCGGCCAGTTCGCCGCCCAGGCCGTGCTGGCCGCCCTGTACCAGCGGGAGCGGACCGGGCGCGGCCGGACCGTCGACCTCGCCCTGTTCGATTGCGGCGTGGCGCTGACCTCCTATTACGGCCTGGAGGCGCTCGCCCGGGGGATCGATCCGCCCCGCTACGGCAACGCCCACCCGTCGATCGTGCCCTACGGGGTGTTCGAGGCCGGCGACGGGCCGGTGGTGATCACGGTCGGCAACAACGGGCAGTACCGCCGCTTCTGCGAGCAGGTGCTGGAGCGGCCGGACTGGGTCGCCGACCCGCGCTTCGCCACCAACCTCGACCGGTCGCGCAACCGCGCCGCCTTCATCCCCGTGCTGGAGGCCGAGCTCGCCAAGTGGGAGCGCGCGCCGCTGATCGCGCGGCTCCGGGCGGCGGGCATCCCCTGCGGCGAGGTGATGGGCCTGCGCGAGGCGCTCACCTGCGACCGCGCCCGGGAAGCCGGGCTGGTGGTCGCGGCACCGGAGGCGGCCTCCGCGAACGCCCACGTCATCGCCCCGCCCTACCGGCTCGACGGTCGCCGGCTGCCGGTGCGCCGCATGCCGCCGGGCCTCGGGGATTCGAGCGCCGAGATCCTGGCCGAGCACCTGGACTACCCCGAGGCCGCGCGCGACGCCCTGCGGACCAAGGGCGTGGTCCGCTAGGCTGCCGCCGCCCGCCGGCGCGCGCCCCGGCCTAACGCAGCACGCCCTCGGCGAGGGCCCGCTGGATGCCCCGGACATCCGCGCCCTTCTTCAGGGTGCGCTGGATCGGCTCCGCCGCCCCCGAGACCCAGATCTTCAACTCGGCGTCGAGGTCGAACGTGCCGGCGGTCTCGACCGAGAAGCGCACGATCGCGCGGTACGGCACCGACAGGAACTCGACCTTGCTGCCGGTCACGCCCTGGACGTCGATCAGGATGACGCGGCGCTCGGTGAACACGAACACGTCCCGGATGATCTTGAAGGCGAGCCGCGCCGTCTCGCCCTCGATCAGGATGCCGTCGAGCCGGCGCTCCAGGGAGGCCGCGTCGACGGCCGAGCCGTGTCCGAGCAATCCGTCCAGGAGGCCCATGGCCGCTCATCTCGTGCTGGTCCGCGTCGATGCCGAGGATGGCGCCTGAGCGCCGCCGCGGCAACCGCCCGCCGTCAGGCGCAGGTCGAGGCGTCCGACGGCCCGTCGGGCCGGCACCGGGCGTCGAAGCTTCGCGCGAGTTCGGCGAGGCTGACGGAACCGAGCCGCGCGACCAGGAGCGCCTCGGCCTCGCGCAGCGTGTCCTCGACCGCCGCGTTGACGACCTTCTCGACCGCGCAGGCCGGGTTCGCGCGATCGCTGCCGATCGCGAAGATGCGGGGGCCGCCGACCGCGCGGTGAACGTCGAGCAGCGAGACCGCGTTCAGGTCCGCCGCGATGGACCATCCGCCGCCGTGCCCCTTCTCCGATTTCACGTAGCCCGCGGTTCTGAGCCCCGCCATCGTTCGGCGGACGACCACGGGGTTCGTCCCGAGCATCCGCCCGATCGCTTCGGACGTCATCGGTCCGTCGTGGCGGGCCATGTGAAGCAGCACATGGAGCGTTCGGGAGAGGCGGCTGTCGGTGCGCACCCGTCGATCCATCACACCGGGCTCGGGATTGGCAACCGTGCCGCATCACGATACTTATCAAGTTACGTGATGGAGCGGAGCCGAAGCGGTGCGCGAGTTCGAGAACCCCGATCGGTGGGACAAGGTCGCCGAGCACTACGAGACGACCGCCCACCCGTTCACGGCGCGCTTCGCCGAGGCGGCGCTCGCGCGGGTGCCGCTGACCGGGCGGAGCCGCGTCCTCGACGTCGCGGCCGGCACCGGCGCCCTCGCGCTGGCCGCGGCGCGGACGGGGGCGCAGGTCCTCGCGGTCGACTTCGCGCCCGGCATGGTCGCGCGCATCGCCGGGGCGGCCCTGCCCAACGTCGACGCGCGGGTCATGGACGGCCAGGCCCTCGACCTGCCCGACGGCGGTTTCGACGCGGTGTTCTCGATCTTCGGGGTGATCATGTTCCCCGACTGGCGGAAGGGCCTCGCCGAGATGGCGCGCGTGACGCGGCCCGGGGGACTGGGCGTCGTCGCGACGTGGCAGGACCAGGGCGCGGCGACGTTCCTGCTGCTCGGCGAGATCCGCCGCCGGCTGTTCCCCGAGCGCGAGAGCCGGGCGATGCCCGACGGGGTGCGGGCGCTCGGCGATCCGGCAGGCTTCACCCGGGAACTGGTCGCGGCCGGGTACGCGGCCCCCCGGATCGACCGGGTGACCTTCGACTACGCGCTCGACGTCGCCCTGCTCGACGACCCCGACACGGTGTTCGGCCTGTCGCCGGACTGGGTCGACCTGAGCACGGACGACCGGGCCGCGGTGATCGCGGAGGCGCGGCGCATGGCGGGCGGTCGACCCGTCCTGCCGATCCCCTCCACCGCGCTGATCGGCGTCGCGGAGCGCTGAGCGCCGCGTCGCGCGGGGCCCGGCGTCTCAGCGGGTCGCGCGCGCGTCCGCGAGCCGCGCCCGCGCGTCGTCCAGAACCCGGGTCAGGGCCGCGTCCCACGAGACCCGCGGCTGCCAGCCGGTGGCGGCGTGGAGGCGGCCGGCATCGCCCGCGGCCAGGGGGATCTCGGTCGGCCGCACCCGCTCCGGGGCGACGCGGATCTCGAACGGCACCCGGGCCCGGGCACGCAGGTCCTCGAGGACGCTGGCGATCGTCCGCGGCTGGCCCGAGCTGATGTTGAACACGCTCCCGTCCGCCAGGGAGTCCGCCCGGCCGATCAGGTCGGCGTAGGCGTTCGCCACGTCGGCGACGTCGAGGAAGTCGCGGTAGGACGAGAGGTTGCCGACCTCCAGGCAGGGCGGCACGAGGCCGGCCTCGATCCGGGCGATCTGTCCCGCGAAGGAGGCCACGACGAAGCGCTCGTCCTGGCCGGGACCGATATGGTTGAACGGCCGCAGCACGACGAGCTTCACGCCGATGCGGGGCAGCAGGTCGCGGAGCAGCTGCTCGCCGACCCATTTCGACCGGGCGTAGGTGTTGCGCGGCAGCGGCTCGACCGCCTCGCTGAGGGCGTGGCCGGCGAGGAACGCGCTGCCGTAGACCTCGCCGGAACTGACGAAGAAGAAGGTGCAGCCCGGCACCGCCTCCACCGCGGCCACGAGGTTCATCAGGCCGTTGACGTTGACCCGCCACGTCTGGCCCGGGCCGCTCGCGGAATCCGCCACCGAGGCGAGGCCCGCCAGGTGCAGGATCGCGGTCGGCCGGAACCGCGCCACGAAGCCGCCGAGCGCGGCTTCGTCGAGGAGGTCGATCGCCGCGTAGGTGACGCCCTCCGGCAGGCGCGGCGACCGCCCCCGCCCGATCCCGGCCACGCAGTCGCCCGCCCGCGCCGTCGACCCCGCCGTAGCCCCCGCCAGGAGCGGCAGGACGTGGCCGCCCACGAAACCGGCCGCCCCGGTGACGAGGACGCGCCGCGGGGCCGGGCCGCCGGACCCGTGGGGAGAGGGCGCGCTCACGGCGCGATCCGGGCGGGGAGCGTCACCTAGCCCGGGTTCCGGGTTCCCCAGCGCACGCCCATGCTGCCCTGCCCGGCCCCCGGCGAGCTGCCGGCATCGGCGCCGATCGCCGGGCCGGAGGCGGTCTTCGGCCGGTGCTGCGAGCCGGCCGCCAGGGGCTGCGACGCCAGCGTGTCGGGCACCTCGGACAGGACTTCCTCGTCGCGATCGGTGGCGAACTGGCCCGCCTTGCGGAAGGTCCAGAGATAGCCCGGCACCACCGCCTCCGCGGCGGTCGGCGTGATCCCGATCCCCTCGAAGGTCCGGCCCTCGGCCTTGGCGGCCTCCGAGACGACGTTGTCGTTCTGGAGCAGCGTGACCTGATCGCGGGTCAGCTTCAGCGAATCCGGCAGCAGGCCGAAGGTCAGCGTGTCGGCGATCTCCAGCATGCGGGCCTGGAGCTTGGCCGCCGGCACGGGCAGGTCCACGACGACCCGCTTCCGCCGGATCGTCTTCAGCATGTAGCGCACGAAATGCTCCAGCGTGCCCACCTCCGGGCCGCCGAGCTCGTAGACCTTACCGGGCGCCAGGGTGCCGTCGACCGCGCGGGCGATCGCCTCGGCGACGTCGCCCACGAAGGCCGGCTGGAAGCGGGACTGGCCGCCGGCCAGCGGCAGGACCGGGAGCGCCCGGGCGAGGCCGGCGAAGCGGTTGAAGAAGCTGTCACCCGGCCCGAAGATCAGCGAGGGCCGGAACACTACCGCGTCCGGGCAGGCGGCGAAGACCCGCGCCTCGCCCTCCGCCTTGGTGCGCGCGTAGAGCGACGGCGAGGCCGGATCGGCGCCGATCGCCGAGACCTGGATCATCCGGGCGCCCTGGCGCGCCGCGGCGCGGGCGATCGCCTCGGCCCCGTCGACCTGAAGCCGCGCGAAGCTCTGGGAGCCGGTCTCCTGCAGGATGCCGACGAGGTTGATCAGCACATCCGACCGCTCGGCGGCCCGGGCCACCGAGTCCGGGTAGCGCAGGTTCGCCTGGACGGCGACGATCTGGTTGACCTTCCCGAGCGGCTGCAGGAACAGCGCGAGGTCCGGCCGGCGCACCGCGACGCGGATCCGGTAGCCGCGCTTGGCCAGCGCCCGCACCACGTGCCGGCCCAGGAAGCCGGAGCCGCCGTAGATGGTCACGAGCTGGTCCTGCGGGCGCAGGGGGCCCGGCGCGGCGGCGGAATGCGTCTGCTCGCTGGTGTGCGCCGTCGCGGACGCCGTCGTGTTGTCTTGGCCGCTCATCGCCGTGGTCTCGAGCTCCTCGCGCGCCTCGGGGCGCCGTCAGGCGGCCTACTTAGCCTAACTTCGGCGCGATGGGAGCCGCCGAATGCGCCGCCGCGCCATTCCGGTGAACAGCGCGGGGCGGATGATCGCGGCCGAGGGACCGCGCGCCGGCTCGCGGGAGGCTGATCACGGGGCTGGAACGGGTGCCGCCGCCGTGCATTCTTCCCCACCATACGGCCCTGCCGAATCGCGCGGATGGGACGCGCCGGGGACTTCGATGATTGTAGGGATGCTCGTTTCCGCGGCGATCGCGGTGCTCGGTCTGCTGGTGGCGCTCGGGTACGTCGGCCACCCGATCGACGCGCAACTCGTCAGCAACTACGGCTGGAGCATCCTGATCATCGGCGTCGCGCTGTTCGTGCTGTTCACCTGGGCCCGGTACAGCCAGACGCGCCGGCGGCGCTCCGTCTGACGCCCGGCCTCAGGCGACCTTGATCCGGCGGCGCATCTCCCGCGCCACGGCCGGGCGCGCGCTCGGCCGTCCGCTGACCGCCCGCGGGGCGCCGACGATGAGGCTCTGGCGCTCGCGCGCGATGAACGCCGTCGGCATCTCGGCCTGGAGGTCGGCCTCCATGTCGCGCAGCGCCGTGTCGGAATGGGCCGGGTGCAGGTGGATGATCCCGAGCGCCTTCACGCCGGCGTTCCGGGCGAGCTCCACGCCCTTCTGCCAGGTCGAGTGCCCCCAGCCCCGGCAGGTCGGATATTCCCCGTCGGTGAACATGCCGTCGTAGACCATCAGGTCGGCGTCGGCGACGAAGGCGGCGAGCTCCGGATCCGGCCACGGGTCGCTGTGCTCGATGTCGCTGATCAGGCACAGGCGTCGGCCGCCGTGCTCGAACCGGTAGCCGACCGATCCCTGCGGATGGTTCAGCAGGATCGTGGCGACGCGCGTGCCGTCCGGGAAGGCCAGGGTCTGACCCGCCTCGAAGCCGTGGTGGTGGAAGGTGCAGCACAGCTTGTCGAGCGTAACCGGGAAGAGCGGCGGCGCGAACAGGCGGTCGAGGGTCGGCCCGGCCGATTCGCCGCCGAGGTTGCCGCAATAGGTGTTGATCACCCGGTCGGGATCGAGGACCGCCGGCTTGAAGAAGGGCAGACCCGCGGTGTGGTCGAGATGCAGGTGGCTGAACAGCAGGTCGACTTCCTGGGGCAGATCGGTCCGGTGACCCTGCCCGAGGTTGTAGATGCCCGAGCCCGCGTCGACGATGAACATGCGCTGGCCGCACCGCACCTCGATGCAGGGCGTGCTGCCGCCGAACTCGGCGTATTGCGGGCCGCTGACGGGCGTCGAGCCGCGGACGCCCCAGAAGCGCAGTGCGAGGTCCTGGTCGGCCGCCAGGATGGTCGGCTCGGAACTGTTCGACATGGCGATCACGAATCCGCGGACAGTCGGTCCCGATCACTTATGATCGAAACCCCGTCGCCGTTCCGGGAAGGTAGCTCTGAATACGGCAGGCCGACGGAGCAGGTGTACCGCTCATCCCCTGCCGTATCATGAATTGGTGTGCCGCACGCGGTCGTGATGTGCGTCCGCGCACACGCACGGGCCGCCGCGAAGGGCCTTCGCATGCTCAGAGGGGCTCCGCGGCGGCCAGGAGACCGGCCGGCGACCCGGCCAGAATCGGGCGGCCGGTCGCCGATCCGGCGAGTCCCGCGGCCAGCCAGGACGGGAGTGCGTCGCTGTACCGCGTCGGGAGCGGCGCGACCAGGGCCCCGAACGGGTCGGGCGCCCGCTCGTAGACCGGCACGAACCCCGCCATCTGCCGCGGCGACAGGCCCGATCCGGGCGCGGCCCAGCCGGCCCAGACCGTCTCGGGCACCGGGCGATGGACGCGATGGCCGGGCAAGACCACCACCTCCTGCCCGGCGAAGGCCAGGGCCTCCGGCCGGCTGATGTCCCCCACCGCGCCGCCCCGGGCCGTGTAGGCCGCCCAGAAGGCGTTCTGCCCGCCGTCGGAATAGGTGGTGCGCACGGCCGGCTCGCCCGCCTCGGCGAGCGCGGCCATCCGCGCCTCCTCGACCGCCCGGCGGGTGGTGACGGCCGCCTCGACGGCGGGATCCCGGGCGGGCGCGAAGGCGTACCGGCCCGCGACGACCGAGACCTGCAGCTCCTCCCGGCTGGCCTCGAACCGGTCGGAGCCGGCCTTGAGCTCCCGCCAGAAGGCGATGTTGGGATCGGTCCGGTGGCGGGCCATGTTCTCGGCCGTCATCCGGAACGGGTAGGACTGGAACTGGAAGGCCGCCTGCCCGCCGTTCAGCGCGTCCCGGGCGATGGCGTAGATCTCGCCGACCGTGCCGTTGGTCATGGCGAAGCAGCCCATGGACGAGCAGATCCCGTGCACCATCACGGCGGAGCCGGTGCCGCCATGGGCCCGGTCGTAGGCGTTGGGATAGCCGACGTCGAAGGACAGATAGTAGTGCGAGTTCGGGTTCATCTGGCGCCGGGGCACGGCGTAGAACCCCTCCGGGGTCTGACGGTCGCCGGTCTTGCGCTTGGGCCCGAGCTGGCCGGACCAGCGGCAGATCGGGAAGGTCTTGATGTAGACGTAGCCCGCGGCGCCCTTCTTCCAGACCTCGATCTCCGATTCCTTCTTGTAGGCCCGGAACAGGACCGGCGAGGCGGCCGTCACGCCCTTCTGCGCCATCAGCGCGAGGGTCGCGGCCGGAATCGGCGCCTCGGCCTTGCCCGCCTGCGCGGCGGCCGGGCCTGCGAGGGCCAGCAGAACGAGGCCGGCGGCGAGGGGAAGCGAGGTCGACAGGGGCATGAACCGTCCGCGCTGGATCGGCCGGGATGGCTGCCGGACGGGCGCGGCCTCGCGACCTGACGGAGTATTGCGGCGGCCGTGAGGCTGCGCGTCCGGTCCGCCCGTCGCTCCGCGGAGGCGCCCCCTCCCCCGCGGACGGGCACCGCCGCCGGTTCCCCTCAGGCCGCGGGTTCCGGCTCCCGCTCGGCATCCGCCGGCACGGGCGCGACGACCGCGCTGTTCTCCACGGCGATCACCGCGTCGAACGGCGCGGCGCACTCGGCGAGGCCCGTCTCGGACAGGAAGACGATGAGGCCGCGCCCGGCCCGCGCCTGCCGCAGCTGGGCGAGACGCTCGCGCGCGCCCTCGGCCTTCCGCTCGTCCATCGCGACCGCCACCACGAGGATGTCGGGGTCGCGGGCGAGGCACCGGCTCAGCTCGATCGCCACCCGCTCGCGGGCGTTGATCGCGCCGTCCGCCAGCGCCCCGGTGCTGGGCTGGATCTCGACCTTGCTGTCGAGGCCGAGGCCGTAGACCGAGGCCTCGAGGCCCTCGTCCGCCAGCACCCGCCGCACCAGTTCGCGCACCCGCGGCTCGGCATTGGCCTCGCCGAGGCTGATCCGGCCGAACAGCAGGTTCTCCTCCAGGCTCGCGGCCGGATTGACCCGCGAGGGATCGTGGAAGACCACCGCGCCGGCGAGGTGGGCCGGCAGCATCCGGGCGAAGGACCGGCGCGCCTGCACGAGGCGCTCCTCGAACGGGCCGTCGATCAGGCCGAAGCGGTGGCGGGACTCGTTGTAGCGCAGCGCGAGGCCGATCAGCCGCGCGCGGTCGCGCTGGCCCGCCGGTCCCCGCCGCAGGCTCGCCGCCCCGGGCAGGCGCGCCACGAGATCCTCGAAATAGCCCCGCTCGGCCGCCTGGAACAGCGAGTAGGCGTCGAACAGGGGGTGGTCGTTGGGCAGGTCGGCGAAGATCTCCACCGTGCTGCGGGCCACCGACAGGCCGATCTCGGTGAGCGGCCGGACCAGCCCCTCGGCCTCCAGGACCGCCCGCAGGTAGGGGTGGCGGGCGAAGCGCAGGGGCGCGAAGGTGCCGCCGACCGGCTCGCCGAACAGGATGTTCTCGCCGATGCTCGCCTGGTTGTTGTAGCGGTCAGGGTCGAAGGGCTCGACGAGGCGCTCGGCGCCCTTGGCGGCCAGCGCCACCCGCATGGTGCGGCGCGCGGCGACGATCGCGGCGGCGAGCCGCGGCTGGGCGGCCGGGTCGAGCCGCCCGGTCAGCCCGCGGGCGTACACGAAGCCGTCGAGGCCGGAGAGCCGGCTGATCCCGATCAGCGCGATGTCGTCGGGCGCGGTCGCCGGATCGGTGCCGTAGAGCAGGTTCTGCCGGAGGGAGCCCTCCATCAGGATCGCCTCGCCGGATGTGAAGGCGATCCGCCGGGCGCGCTCGGCGGCGTCGAAGTCGCGCAGGTCCGTGCCCGCGTAGGTGACGGCGCCGGCCGTCGGCTCGACCTGGCCGGCCAGCACCGCCGCGAGCGCGCGGGCGCCGCTGCCGCGGCTGCCCGTGATCGCCACGTGCCCCGGCATCGACACGGCCACGTCGACGCCGGTCAGGCGCTCGCCCGTGGCCGGATCGAAGGCGCCGACGCCCTCGGTGGCCAGGATCCCGGACCGGGGCAGCGGCAGGGCGGCGGCGCCGCTGCGGGCGGCCCGCGCCCGCCGCCCCTCGAGGGCCGCGATGGTGCGGGCAAGGTCGCGCAGGCGCGGGCGCACCGACCTGCGGACCATCCAGAGCCGCGCGCAGATCGCCGCGAGCCAGCCGGCGAGGCCGAAGGCGCCCACGGCCGCCACGAGGGCGGCCGGATCCACCGGGGCCGCGGGCGGCTGGCCCGGCCCCGAGCGCCAGAGCGCGGTGCCGGCGGCGATGGCCGGAAGGATCACCGCCAGGGCCAGGGCCGGCGCCCGGGCATAGGCCAGTCGCGCCTCGGCCCGCCCGACATTGGCCCGCATCGCGGCGACGCGGGCGGCGATCCGACGGCGCTCGATGGCCGCCGCGCCGTGGTTGCGCACGGCGGGCAGCCGCCGGACGAGGTCGTTCAGGCTCTCCTCGGCGCGCGCGCTCGAGCGCAGCCGCAGCTCGTGCCGGTCGCGCGCGCGCTCGAGAACCAGCCCGTAGGCGAGGCCGATCGCCGCGAGGCCGATCACCGCCGCGGGGACCAGCCGGGGCGCGGCGAGCGCCGCGAAGCCGAGGGCCAGGATCAGGGCCGCGAGGGTCATCGCCGGCAGCACGATGCCGGCGGCCAGCAGGCGGTCGGCCCGGGCCAGCACCTCGCCGACGATCCGGGTGAGGCCGCGCGCCTCGTCCCGCGCGCCCGCGGGCGCGTCGAGGATCGCCTGCAGCACGCCCTCGCGGACGGCGTCCCCGGCCCTGTTCTGCGCCTTGAAGCACAGGCGCGCCACGAACCAGCCGACCCCCGCCAGCGCCAGCGCGCAGACCGCGATGCACAGGAAGGCCGTGAGTTCGAGTTCGGCGGGGCGCATCGGGATGCCGGGGACGAGCACCAGTTCCCGGCCCGGGAGCTCCGCCGCCACGCGCAGGAACGGGAGGACCGGCGCCTCGTCGCGCGGCAGGACCGCGATCAGGTCGCGCAGGCACAGGAGCGCGAGCGCGCAGAGCGGCGCGCCGACCCCGACCGCGAGGGCCGCCGCGACGGTGTGCTGAGGCCGCGCGGCGCGCCACGTCAGGAGGAGAGGATCGGATTCCATGCGTCTCCGGACAGCATCGGGCGGGTCCGCCGCGGTCCGCCGCCGTCCGCGGCATAGGCCTTCGGGGCCGCGGCGGAAAGGGCGGCCGGCGCGGCCCGGCCCCGTGCGACATGTCGGCCGGACTGATCCAAGTTCTAGCCCTGGTCTGGAAGCGCTCTAGGTTCGATTCTCTGCACGCGGCGCGATCCGGAGCGCGCCGCGAGGTCCGGTCGCCGCGTCCGCCCGGACCGCATCGCGTGGGCGTGCCGGCGCAGCCGATCTCGGGCGGGACCAGAGGATGGGGTGACGCGTGCGGCGAGGGGCTGAGCAGACCGAAGGGCACGGCACGGCCGGCTCGACGTCCGGGACGGCCTGATGGCGCAGCTGTTCACCCCCGGCGCCGACGCGCTCTACCGCCTCGCGCTGATGACCGGCGTGGCCTGCCTGGTGGGCGTCCCGGTCCTGGCGGCCGGGATCGTGCGCTCGAACTACGTCACGGGTGTCGGGATCGCGCCGGCCCAGCCGCTGCCGTTCAGCCACAAGCACCATTCCGGCGAGCTCGGCATCCAGTGCCGCTACTGCCACACCACGGTCGACCGGGAGGCCACCGCCGGCATCCCGCCGACGCACACCTGCATGACCTGCCACTCGCAGATCTGGACCGGCTCCGAGATGCTCAAGCCGGTGCGCGACAGCTACGCGCAGGACAAGCCGCTGGAATGGAAGCGGCTGAACAAGCTGCCGCAATACGTCTACTACAACCACTCCGTCCACGTGACGAAGGGGATCGGCTGCTCGACCTGCCACGGCGACGTCACGTCGATGCAGATGACCTACCGGGCCAACGCCTTCGAGATGCAGTTCTGCCTCGATTGCCACCGGGCCCCGGAGAAGTACGTCCGCACGCCGGATCAGGTCTGGAACATGACCTGGAAGCCGCCGGCCGATCAGGCGAGTCTGGGCCCGAAGCTCGTGGCCCAGTACCATATCCGCGGCGGGGAGCGGCTGACCGAATGCGGGATCTGCCACCGATGACCGGCGCCCCCGACATCGCGGCCCTGCGCGAAAAACTCGCCGGCGGCGACGGACCGCGCTTCTGGCGCAGCCTCGACGCCGTGGCCGACAGCCCCGAGTTCCGCGCCTACCTGGCGGCCGAGTTCCCGTCGGCGTCCCGGCTCGCCGCTGTCCCGGAGCGGCGCGGCTTCCTGAAGCTCATGGCCGCCTCCTTCGCGCTGGGCGGCCTCACGGCCTGCGGCGGGGGCAGCGGCCGCGACTACGAGGTGCCCTACGTCAACCAGCCCGAGCGGATCGTGCCCGGCACGGACCTGTCCTACGCCTCCTCGGCGGTGTTCGACGGCTTCGGCAACGGCATCCTGGTCACCACCCGCAACGGCCGCCCCCTGAAGATCGAGGGCAACCCCGAGCATCCCTGGAGCCGCGGCGGCACCGACGTGCTGGCCCAGGCCTCGGTCCTCGGGCTCTACGACCCGTTCCGCTCCCAGGCGGTGCAGCATCTCGGCCGGCCGAGCTCCTGGCCGGCGTTCCGGGCGGATCTTCAGGCGCGGATGCCGGGCTGGCGCGAGAGCCGGGGCGAGGGTCTCGCCCTGCTCACCGGCCCGGTGACGTCGCCCGGCGTGGCGGCCCAGATCGCGCGGCTGCGGGCCGCCTACCCGGCTCTGCGCTGGTACACCGGCGCCGGGGCCGGCCGCGGCGGGATCTACGAGGGCGCCCGCCAGGCCTACGGCCGGCCGCTGGAGACCATCCCGGATTTCGGCCGCGCCCGCACCATCGTGGCGCTGGACGGCGATTTCCTGGACCTCGGGCCCGGCCAGGTCGGCCTGTCGCGGCGCTGGAGCGAGGCGCGGCGCGCGGCCTACGCGGAGGGGCGCCTCCTCACCCTCCACGCGGCGGCGCCGACGCCGACGCTGACCAGCGCCAAAGCGGATTACGGACTCGCGGTCCCGGCCGGCCGGCTGCAGGACCTCGCCCGGGACCTCCTCGCCCTGGCCGCCGGCGGCGCGGCGCCGGCGGGCGACGACCCCGTCGCGCGCTGGACGCGGGGCGCCGGCACGGCGCTCGCCGAGGCCCGGGGAAGCGGCATCGTCACCGCCGGCCTGACCGCGAGCCCGGAACTGCACGCACTGGTCCACCGCCTCAACGGCGCCCTCGGCAACACCGGCACGACCCTGGTCCACACGGCGCCCGCGGAGGAGACGGGCGCCGGGACCCTGGCAGAGCTCGCGGAGGCCATGGATCAGGGTGCCGTCAAGGCGCTCGTCGTGCTCGGCGCCAATCCGGTCTACGAGGCGCCGGGCGCCCTCGACTTTGCCGCCCGGATGGCGCGCGTCCCGCTCAAGATCCACGCGGGACTCTACTACGACGAGACGGGCGCGCACGCCGACTGGCACCTGCCCGCCGCCCACCCGCTGGAATCCTGGGGCGACATCCGGTCCCTCGACGGGACCGTGGGGCTGATCCAGCCGACCGTCGCGCCCCTCTACAACGGTCGGACGCCCTCGGAGATGCTGGCCTTCCTGGCCGGCGGCGAGGGCGGGGAGAGCGGCCAGGACGCCCTCGACCTCCTCAAGGCGGGCGCGCGCAGCGCCGGCGAGGACGACGCGGCCTTCGAGGCCCGCTTCACCGAGGCCCTGCGCCTCGGCTTCTGGGCGGGCAGCGCGCGCCCGGCCGAGACCGTCGCGCTGACGCAGGCGGCGGCCCCCGCGGCCGCCCCATCCTCCGCGTCCGCCGGCGAGGTCGAGGTGCTGTTCCGGCCCGATCCGACGATTTGGGACGGCACCCACGCCGACCTCGCGTGGCTGCAGGAACTCCCGAAGCCCCTGACCAAGGTGGTCTGGGAGAACGTGGTCGCGGTGAGCCCGCGCCTCGCCGAGCGCGCGGGGATCGCGACGGGCGACATCCTGCGGGTCGAGGCCGGCGGCCGCGCGGTCGAGGGGCCGGCCTGGATCCTGCCCGGCCAGGCCGACGACACCGTCACCCTCACCCTGGGCTACGGCCGCGACGTGCCGGACCACCTCGCCCGCGGCCTCGGCTACGATTCCGCGCCCCTGCGCCCGGCCGGTTCGACCTGGCGCCTCGCCGGCGCCCGGCTGACGAAGACCGGCCGCGTGCGCAAGCCGGTCACTACTCAGCATCTCGGCACGATGGAGGGGCAGGACCTCGTGCGCGTCCAGGCGCTCGGCGCCGCGCCCGCGGGCGACCCGAAGGGCGCGCCGACCCCCGCCTCGTTCTACCCGCCCCCGGAGAGCCAGGACCGCTGGGTCGCCGCGCAGTGGGGCATGGCCATCGACCTCGACGCCTGCATCGGCTGCAACGCCTGCGTCACCGCCTGCCAGGCGGAGAACAACATCCCCGTGGTCGGGCGCGAGGAGGTCGCGCTCGGCCGCTGGATGGGCTGGCTGCGGGTCGACCGCTACTACGCGGGCGGCCTCGACGCGCCGACCACGCATTTCCAGCCGGTGCCCTGCATGCATTGCGAGCAGGCGCCCTGCGAACTCGGCTGCCCCGTCGAGGCGACGCTCCACGACAGCGAGGGCCTGAACCTGCAGGTCTACAACCGCTGCGTCGGCACCCGGACCTGCCAGAGCTACTGCCCCTACAAGGTCCGGCGCTTCAACTACCGCGACTATACCGGCGGCACGACCCCGGTGGAGCAGCAGCAGCGCAACCCCGAGGTCACGGTCCGGTCCCGCGGCGTGATGGAGAAGTGCACCTACTGCATCCAGCGGATCACGGCGGCGCGGATCACCTCGGCCAAGGACGCCCACGCGCCGATCCCCGACGGGAGCGTCGAGACCGCCTGCCAGGGCGCCTGCCCGACCCGGGCGATCACCTTCGGCAACGTTGCCGACCCGGGGAGCCAGGTCTCGGCCGCCCGCCGGGACACGCGGGAATACGCGCTCCTCGGGCATCTCAACACGCGGCCGCGCACCACCTACCTCGCCGGGCTCGCCCCGGCCGCCGATCCCAACGGACGGGAGGGCTGAGCATGTCCGGCGCCCTGATCCGGCCCGACGCGACCCTCGAGGACATCGGCGGCGCGGTCGCGGAGATCCCGCTGACGCATCCCGGTAACCGCCGCTGGTGGATCGCCTTCGCGGGGGCGGCCTCGCTCCTCGGCCTGTTCCTCCTCACCCTCGGCTACCTGCTCTACGCCGGCCCCGGCATCTGGGCGAACAACAACGCCGTCGTCTGGGCGCTGGACATCGCGAGCTACGATTGGTGGATCGGCGTCGCCTCCGGCAGCCTGCTGGTCTCGGCGATCCTGCTCCTGCTCGGCGCGGAGTGGCGCGGGGCAGTGAACCGCGTCGCCGAGACCCTGGCGCTGCTCGCCACCGCGGCCGCCGGCCTCTACCCGATCATCCATCTCGGGCGGCCCTGGTTCTTCTTCTGGAACCTGCCCTACCCCAACACCTACGATCTCTGGCCGCAGTTCCGCTCGCCGCTCCTGTGGGACGCGATCGACATCGTGTCGTTCCTGGTGATCTGCGTCAGCCTCTGGTTCATCGGCCTGCTGCCGGACCTCGCGACGCTGCGCGACCGGGCCCACGTCGAGGCGCTCCGCCAGTTCGACGCGAAGGCGCCGACCCGCAAGCTCGCCCTCCTGCGCGCGCAGGTCTACGGCATCCTCGCCTCGGGCTGGCGCGGCTCGGCGGCCCACTGGCAGATCTGGGTCCAGGCCTACCGGACGGTGGCGCTCCTCGGCGTGCTGCTGGTGGTCTCGGTCCAGACCGGGGCCTCGGTCATGCTGGCGGGCTCGCTGATGCCCGGCTGGCACAGCACGCTGCTGCCGGTGAGCTTCCTGGTCAACGCGGTCTATTCGGGCGTCGGCGTCACGGCGGTGACCGTGATGCTGATCCGCCTCGTCTACGGCCTCGACGCCCTGGTGACGGACCGCCATCTCGACGTCCTCGGGCGGCTGCTGCTCTGCCTCGGCTGCGCCAGCGCCTACTGCTACGCGGCCGAGTACTTCGACACCTTCCTCAACGGCGACGCCGAGGGGCGCGGCGTCCTGGTCCGGCGCATGACCGGCGACCACGCCCTGGTGTCCTGGACGGCGGTCCTGTGCCTCGTCCTGCCCGCGCAGATCCTGTGGTCGGCCCGCGCCCGCACGGCGCCGCCGGCGATCGCGGCGGTGGGGCTGCTCGTGGCGATCGGTGCCTACGCCGACCACGTCATGGTCCTGGTCGTCACCCTGACGCAGGACTTCCTGCCCTCCTCGAGGCTGCCCTACACGACCGACATCTGGGGCATCGCCACCTTCGCGGGCTCGATCGGGCTGTTCCTGACCCTGCTGCTCCTGTTCCTGCGCTACCTGCCGGCCGTCTCGATCGTCGAGAGCCGCCGCCTCGCCCTGACGGCGTCGCCGGCCGCGCAGGAGGCCGCCCGCGCGGCCGCGTCCGGGGCCACGGGTCGCCCCGAGGAGAACCCGGTCACCGCGCCCCTGTGGGGCGTGTCGGCTACCTTCGCGAGCCAGGGCGACCTCGCTGCCGCCCTCCAGGCGGTGTCCGGGATCGGCCCGGACCACGTCCATCTCGACGGGCACGGACCGGTGCCGATGCCCCGCACCCTGCGGCCCCTGGGCCTGGAGGGGCGCTCGATCCTGCCCTACGCCCTCGCCGGGGCCCTGCTCGGTGGCTTCGGCTTCTTCGCGCTGTGCGTCTACGCCACGGCCTACGACTACGTGTTCCTGATCGGCGGCCGCCCGCGCCTGTCCTGGCCCTCCTTCGTGGTCCCCAGCGTCTCCTTCGCGATGATGGCGGGCTGCGTGGCGATCCACCTCGCGCTCCTCGTGCTCAACCGCCTGCCGCGCCTGAACCACCCGGCCTTCAACATCCCGGGCTTCCTGCGCGCCTCGGAGGACCGGTTCTTCCTCTCCGCGGAGGCGCGGGGCGACCGGTTCGACGCGGCGCGGATCGAGCGGCGGCTCGCCTCCCTGCCGGCCGAGGCCGGGCGCCCCCTCGAGATCCGGCGGATCCCGCGATGAGGCGCGTCGTCCGCCGCACCGCCCGCCGCGCCGGGCCGCGCGCCCTCCTCGCCTGCCTGGCCCTCGCGCCGCTCGCCGCCTGCGGCGAGGCCGACATGGCCGATCAGGCGCGGGCCAAGACCTGGGACAAGAACCCGTTCTTCCCCCGCGAGATCACGATGCGCCAGCCGGTGGCCGGCACCGTGCCGCGGATCGATCCGGCCCGCGCGGCGCCGCAGCCGCAGGCGATCAGCCGGGCGCTGCTCGACCAGGGCCGTGAGCGCTACGGCGTGTTCTGCACCCCCTGCCACGGGCAGGACGGCCGCGGCGCCGGGATGATCGTGGCCCGGGGCTTCCCGTCCGCCGGCGACCTCACCGCCGGGCCGGTGCGCGCGGCCTCCGCGTCCGACCTCTACGACGCCATCTCGAACGGCCGGAAGGCGATGTTCGGCATGGCCCAGATGATCCCCTCCGCCGACCGCTGGGCGATCGTCGCCTACGTCCGCGCCCTTCAGCTCAGCCAGGACGCCCCGGTGGCGAGCCTGCCCGAGGCGGATCGCGCGCGGCTGGAGGCGACGCGGTGAGGCGCCCCGCCCTTCTCGGCCTCGCCGGCCTCGTCCTCCTGGCCGTCTGCCTGATCGCGGGCGGCTGGCGCGGAGCCGCGGCCTCGTATCTCGCGGCGTGGCTGGTCCTCCTCGCCCTGCCGGTCGGCGCCCTGCCGGTGGTCATCGTGGCCGAGCGCTTCGGCAAGCGGGTCCGCGAGCGCGGCGGCATCGAGATGCTGGCGGGCCTGCGCCGGCTGACGGCGCTGATGCCGGTCGCGGCCGTGCTGGCGCTGCCGCTGCTGGCCGCCGCGCCCCTGCTCTATCCGTGGGTGAGCGCCCCGGCGCGCACGCCGCTGGCCGCTCTGTGGTTCACGGTGCCGTTCTTCGCGGTCCGGGTCATCGCCTACCTCGCGGCCTGGACCTGGCTGGCGCTGCGCTTCGCCAGACCGTTCGACGCGCCCGGCGAGGGGCGGACCGTGCCGGCGGTGGGCCTGCACGCGGTCATCGGCACGCTGTTCGTCACCGACGTCGTCGCCTCCCTCGATCCGCGGCTCGACTCCACCCTCCTGGGTCTCCTGGTGATGACGGCGTGGAGCGGCCTCGCCTTCGCGGCGGCGATCCTGCTGGCCTGGGAGGAGCCGGAGCCCGTGGGGCGCGGCCGCACGGCCCCCGGCCGGGGCCGGCTCGTCCCCCTCGTCGTGCTCCTCGGCCTCTGGGCCTACATGCACTTCGTGCAGTTCCTGATCGTCTGGTCGGCCAACCTGCCGCCCGAGGTGGCGTGGTACCTCGCCCGCGGCGGCTGGGTCGGGCGGGCACTGGCGATCGTGGCCGGCGCGGTCGTGGTCCTGGCCGGTCTCGCGACCCTGCGGCCGGGCCGCCCGACCACCCGGATCCTGGCCGGCGCGGCGCTCGCCATCCACGCCCTGGAGATGTTCTGGCTGATCACCCCGGCGGTGCGCGACCGCTTCTTCCTCCGCCCGAGCGACGTGCTGGCCGCCGGCGCCGTGGCCTGCCTCGCGGCCGCTTTGCGCCCGCTGATGCGTCCGCGCGCCGACCGCGCGGCCTCGACCGCCCGCCGCGCCGGGAGGCCGGCATGAGCGCGGACGGACCCACCGGCCTGATCCCGGCGATCCTCGCGGGGCTGACCCTGCGCGGCAGCGGCCTCCTGAACGGGCGGCCGCCGCGCCCGGCGGCCAACACGCAGCGCCATCCCGACGATCCCGGGCACGAGACGCGCGACGTCAACGTCCGCAACACCGTGCTGGTGATGGCGGGCCTCGCGCTCGCGGCGCTGGCGGTCGTCGGCGCGATGGTCTGGCTGATGGGCACCTTCGCGGCGAGCCAGCGCCGGGCGCTGCCCACCCTGACGCCGCAGCAGACGACGCGGCTGGCGCCGCCGCCGCCGAACCTGCAGGCCGACCCCTACGCCGACCTGGACCGCGAGCGGGCCGAGGCCGCGGCGCGCCTCTCCGGCTACGGCTACCGGGACGAGGCCCGCACCCGTGCCCGCATCCCGATCGGGCGCGCCATGGACCTGACCGTCGGCCGCTCCCTCGAACCGGCGGAGCCCGCTGCGCGATGACGCCGAGCCACGATTCCCTCCAACTCTGGCCCGCCGCGGTCTCCGCCACGGCGATCGAGACCGATTGGCTGATCCTGGCCTTCACGGTGCTGACGCTGCTGCTGACCGTGCCGGTCTTCGTGGCGATCACCTACTTCGCCCTGCGCTACCGCGAGGGCTCCGAGGCGGACCGGAGCCCCTCGGGCATCCGGTCGAACCTCATCGAGATCAGCTGGATGCTGATCCCGTTCCTGCTGACGCTGATCTTCTTCGTCTGGGGCGCCCGGCTGTTCGTCGAGTCGAAGAACCCGCCCCCCGACGCCATGGTGGTCGAGGTGATCGGCCGGCAGTGGATGTGGAAGTTCCAGCACCCGACGGGCCAGTCCGAGATCAACAACCTGCACCTGCCGATCGGCCAGCCGATCCGGCTGCACATCATCAGCCAGGACGTGATCCACGCCCTCTACCTGCCGGCCGTGCGGATGCAGGTGGCGGCCCTGCCCGACCGCTACACCGACCTGTGGTTCAAGGCCGAGAAGACCGGCACCTACCATCTCTACTGCTCGGAATATTGCGGCACCGACCATTCCGTGATGGGCGGCGAGGTCACCTTCATGAATCCCGGCGACTACCAGGACTGGCTGACCCACGCCGGCGCGCAGCAGGGCAAGGTCGCGGCGGGCCGGGCGCTCTACGAGGCCTATGGCTGCGCCGGCTGCCACGACCCCGGTTCGTCCGTGAAGGCGCCGAGCCTCGCGGGCCTCTACGGCAGCCAAGTCAAGCTCGCGGACGGGCGCACCGTCACCGCCGACGACGCGTGGCTGCGCGAGAAGATCCTGAACCCGAACGGTGACCGGCTCGCCGGCGGTGGCAAGCAGGTGATGCCGAGCTTCGCCGGCCGGATCCCGGCGGACGAACTCGGCACGCTGATCGATTTCCTGAAATCCTACGCGGGTCCGGCCTCCGGCAAGGCCGCGGACGCGGCGCTGCCGGGAGCGACACGATGAGCGCATCGGGCAGCGTCGGCGGCACCGCCCGCCGGGAACCCCACGCCCCGGAATCCACGATCGGGCGAAAATCCGACTACCTGCACGCGGAATCGACCCTGCGCTCGTGGTTCCTCACCACCGATCACAAGCGCATCGCGATCCTCTACCTCGCCTCGATCACCGGCTTCTTCGTGATCGGGGCCCTGGCGGCCGGCGTGGTGCGCCTCGCGCTCGTCGTGCCGAACGGCGCGATCATGACCAACGACACCTACAACAAGGCCTTCACCATCCACGGGGTGGTGATGGTCTGGTTCTTCCTGATCCCGTCGATCCCCGCGACCTTCGGCAACTTCCTGATCCCGCTGATGATCGGGGCCAAGGACCTCGCCTTCCCGAAGCTCAACCTGACGAGCTGGTACGTGTTCATGGCCGGCGCCCTGTTCACCCTGGTCTCGGTGGTGCTCGGCGGCGTCGACACCGGCTGGACCTTCTACGCGCCGCTCTCCACCGCCTTCTCGAACACCTGGGTGCTGCCGGCGCTGATCGGCGTCACGATCGTGGGCTTCTCGTCGATCCTGACCGGGCTCAATTTCGTGGTCACGATCCACACCATGCGGGCGCCCGGCATGACGTGGTTCAAGCTGCCGATCTTCGTCTGGTCGCACTACGCCACGAGCCTGATCTTCCTGCTCGCCACCCCCGTCATCACCACCGCGCTGATCCTGCTGATCGCGGAGCGTGCCTTCCACATCGGCGTGTTCGACCCGGCCTACGGCGGCGACCCGGTGCTGTTCCAGCACCTGTTCTGGTTCTACTCGCACCCGGCCGTCTACATCATGGTCCTGCCCGGCATGGGGGTGATCTCCGAGATCGTCCCGGCCTTCGCGCAGAAGAAGCTGTTCGGCTACCGCTTCGTCGCCTACGCCTCGATCGGGCTGGCCTCGGTGACCTTCTTCGTGTGGGGCCACCACATGTTCGTCAACGGCCAGAGCGACCTGGCCTCGTTGGTGTTCTCCGCCCTGTCCTTCGCGGTGGCGGTGCCCTCCGCCGTGAAGGTCTACAACTGGACGGCCACGATCCATAAGGGGGCGCTGCGCCTCGACACGCCGATGCTCTACGCGATGGGCTATATCGGCCTGTTCGTGCTCGGCGGGCTCACCGGGCTCTACCTCGCGACGCTCGCCATCAACCAGCACATCCACGCGACCTACTTCGTGGTCGCGCACTTCCACTACATCATGGTCGGCGGCACGGTGCTGGCCTTCCTCGGCGGGCTGCATTTCTGGTGGCCGAAATTCACCGGCCGGATGTACAGCGAGCCCTGGGGGCGGGTCTCGGCGCTGCTGATCTTCCTCGGCTTCAACGTGACCTTCTTCCCGCAGTTCATCCTCGGCTATCTGGGGATGCCGCGGCGCTACGCGACCTACCCGGCCGAGTTCCAGCTCCTGAACGTCCTGTCCTCGGCCGGCGCCACGATCCTGGCGGCGGGCTACCTCTTCCCGATGCTCTACCTCGTCTACTCCCTCTGGTTCGGGCGGAAGGCGCCCGCCAACCCGTGGAACGCGAAGGGGCTCGAGTGGGAGACGTCGTCCCCGCCGCCGACGCACAATTTCCTGTCCCCGCCGGAGGTGCCGCGCATCCCCTACGACTACCCGATCCAGGCCCAGGAAGCCCGGGACCAGCACGGATGAGCGAGCCCCTCGCCGACGGCGTCGGGATTGCCCGCGCCCACCATTTCGAGAGCGTGGCGCAGCAGCGCGAGGCGGCGACGCTCGGCATCTGGGCGTGGCTGATCACCGAGTTGCTGCTGTTCGCGGCCCTGTTCCTGGTGGCGCTGATCACCCGGATCCAGCACCCCGAGGCGACGGTCGCGGCGGCCAAGCACCTGAAGTTCTGGATCGGGGCCACCAACACCGTGGTGCTGATCTGCTCCAGCCTGACCATGTCGATGGCGATCGAGTTCTCGCGCATGGGCTGGCAGCGCGCCATGGTCCGGGCGATGCTGGCGACCGCGGCTTTGGGCGGCCTGTTCCTCGTGCTCAAGGGCTACGAGTACTACGCCGACTGGGCCGAGCACATGATGCCGTTCCTCAGCGACCGGCCCTTCGCCCTCGCCGAGACGCCGGCGGCGCGGCTGTTCGTGAACCTCTACTACGTCGCCACGCTGCTCCACGCGCTGCACCTGTTCACCGGCATCGCGCTCCTGCTCGGCATGACGTGGATGGCCGCCAGGGCCGGGTTCCTCGCCCGACACCAGAACTGGATCGAGGTCTACGGCCTGTACTGGCACTTCATCGATCTGGTCTGGATCCTCGCCTTCCCGATCCTCTACGTGGTGAACCGGTAGGATGCGGAACCCCCTCGCGACCCTGAGCGCCGACGACCGCGCCCTGCTCCGGAAGCGCCTGCGCACGCCCGTCCTCACCTTCCTGGCGCTGCTCGCCCTGCTCGCCGTCAACGTGACGCTGGGCACCACCCTCCCCTTCGCGCAGGTCTGGATCGTGGAGCTCGCGGTCGTCGCCGTGATGGTGGCGCTGATCCTCCTCGTCTCCATGGAGGTGATCCACGAGCCGCCGCTGATCCGGCTGTTCTCGGGGCTCGGCTTCTTCTGGGTCGCCATCATGGTCGGCATGACGCTGACCGACTATCTCGCCCGCTGACCCGCGCGAAAGCCGTTGTCGGGACGGCCGAACGCTCCTAAACGGGGCCGCTTCCCCGCATGGCCCGGCTGAAAGACGATGTGCGAACTGCTCGGCATGAGCGCCAACGTGCCGACCGACATCCGCTTCTCCTTCGCGGGCCTCGCCCGGCGCGGCGGCGAGACCGGGCCGCACGCCGACGGCTGGGGTATCAGCTTCTACGACGGCCGCACCTGTCGCAGCTTCCACGAGCCGGAGCCCAGCGCCCGCTCGCAGCTCGCCCGGCTCCTGCGCGACATGCCGATCAAGAGCCGGATCGTGGTCGCCCATGTCCGCAAGGCCAACCGCGGCCGGGTCAGCCTGGAGAACACCCACCCGTTCTCCCGGGAGTTGTGGGGCCGCCGCTGGACCTTCGCGCATAACGGTCAGCTCAAGGGCGTGAAGCGGCTGCCGCTGGGCGGCTTCATGCCGATCGGATCCACCGACAGCGAGCACGCCTTCTGCTGGATGCTCGGCCGGCTCCACGCCCGGTTCCGCGCCCTGCCCCGCCCCGAGACCCTCGACCGGGCGGTGGCCGACCTCGCGGGCGAGCTGCACGCGCTCGGCGTGTTCAACATGCTGCTCACCGACAGCCGCACCCTCTACGCCCATTGCGGCAAGCGCCTCTGCTACCTCACCCGCTGCGCCCCCTTCGGGAAGGCCACCCTGATCGACGAGGACTGGCAGGTGGATTTCGCCCAGGAGACCACCGAGCACGACGTGGTGACGGTCATCGCCACGCAGGCGCTGACCCGGGACGAGTGCTGGACCGATCTCGCCCGCGGCGACGTCCTGACCCTGCGCGACGGGGCGATCCGGCTGTTGAGACCGGCGAACTTAGCTTAAGTGTGTTTTGCCTGAGGGTGCATGCCCGCGCCCGATGCGCTAGAATCCCGGTAACAGGAGCGCATCGGCCGGACTTCCGCACCGGGTCGAGCCGGCAAGCGCTCCGCCTCGACCCGCTCCGGACCACAGGTCGAGCCACGATGAGTTGACGAGCGCGATACGCATGACCCGCGACGACACCGACACCGTCCTGTCCCAGGAGGACGGGACTCGGGATGGCCGCCCGAACCTGGCGCCCGGCATCCGCACGCATCTCGGGGAGCACCTGCGCACGGTCTACGACCGGATCGGCGAGGAGACGCTGCCGTCCCGCTTCGCCGAGCTGATCGAGAAGCTCGAGGCGGCGCTGCGCGCCCGGGGCGAGGCGATCGAGCCCGAATTCCGCAACGGCCTGCTCGCGGCCGTGCCGTCGCTGCGCGCCTTCGCGCTGTCGCTGACCTCGAACCCGGCCCGCTCGGACGACCTCGTCCAGGACACCCTGCTGAAGGGCTGGCAGCACCGCGCCCGGTTCCAGCCGGGGACGAACCTGAACGCGTGGCTGTTCACGATCCTGCGCAACATCTTCTACTCGGACCATCGCAAGCGGGTCCGCGAGGTCGAGGACCAGGACGGGTCCTACGCGGCCCGGCTCGCCACCGCGCCGCACCAGGGCGACAGGCTCGACGTCGAGGACCTGCAATCGGCGCTCGCCAAGCTGCCGCCGGACCAGCGCGAGGCGCTGGTGCTGGTCGGCGCCGAGGGCGTCTCCTACGAGGAGGCCGCGACGATCATGGGCTGCAAGGTCGGCACCGTGAAGAGCCGCGTCAGC
Source organism: Methylobacterium sp. UNC300MFChir4.1 (assembly GCF_900110155.1). NCBI lineage: Bacteria > Pseudomonadati > Pseudomonadota > Alphaproteobacteria > Hyphomicrobiales > Methylobacteriaceae > Methylobacterium > Methylobacterium sp. UNC300MFChir4.1. The sequence continues at coordinate 118,687 of NZ_FOCS01000017.1, forward strand.
CGCGCCCGCGGCCGCCTCGCGGAGCTCCTGGGCTACGACGAGGAGGATCTCGGCTCCGACCGGTTCATCCAGTCGGCGATGCCCAAGGACGCGTAGGCGGCCGGCCAGCCACGGTCCGGCGCTCCACAAAAAAAGATGCATCCGATTCCGGGGATCGGGCGTTACCGGCCCGAGCTTCGCTGCGCCCGCGCGGCGAAACACCACGGAACGGAGACGCACCGCATGACCTTCAAGACCCTCATCGCCGCCTCGGCCCTCGCCCTCTCGCTGCCGCTGGCCGCCCAGGCCCAGGGCACCATCCCGGGCGCCGAGCGCGGCGCCGCCGCGGGTGCCGACGCGGCAGGCCCGATCGGCGGCATCGTCGGCGGCGCGGTCGGCGCGGCCACCGGCACGGTGGGCGGCATCCTCGGCGTCGACATGGCCCCGCGCTTCCGCAGCTACGTCCGCGAGCGCAACGTCCGCTCGTACGACTACGACGGCCGCGTCGCCGTCGGCACCACCCTGCCGAACTCGGGCGTGACCTACTACGACGTGCCGAGCGAGTACCGCGTGCAGCCGGGCTACCGCTACACCGTGGTGAACGACCGCCCGGTGCTGGTCGACCGCGGTCACCGCATCGTCGAGGTCATCGACTAAGACCCTGGGCCGGTCTCGTGCCGGCCCGAACGCCCCCGGAGCTTGGCTCCGGGGGCATTCCCGCAGACGCGGCCGCCGGCGCAACGCTTCATCCGTCCGGCCGTTGACGACGGTTCGACCCGTGAGGCGACCATGAGCGACACTCCCACCGATCCGAAATCCACCCTGCCGGAACCGGTGCGCGACCATCTCGGCCAGCAGCTGCGCAGCGTCCTGCCGGTCGGGACCGACAAGCCGCGCTTCCTGGGCGACGACCCGGTGCCCGACGCGTTCGAGCCGCAGATCCGCAGGCTCGAGACCCGCCTGAAGACCCACGAGGAGGGCACCGGCGCTGTCGGGCAGGCCCTCGACCAGATCCTCGACGCCTTCGGCGTGAAGCCGTCGGACGACGACACGCGCGCGGGCTGAGCCGTCAGACGCGCGGCTTCGTCGCCAGCAGGTCGCGGATCTCGGAGAGCAGCTTCACGTCGGCCGGCACCTCGTCGGGCTTCTTGACCTCGGCGTGCTGGAGACGGTTCATCGCCCGGATCACCAGGAACAGCACGAAGGCGACGATGGCGAAGTTGAGCGTCAGCGTCAGGAACTGGCCGTAGCCGAGAACGGCGCCCTGCTTCTTCGCGTCCACGTAGGGCAGGCCGGCCTGCACCTTGGACGAGAGCGGGATGTAGTAGTTCGAGAAATCGAGCCCGCCCGTGACCGCGCCGATCACCGGCATGAAGATGTCCTGCACGGCCGAATTGACGATGGCCCCGAAGGCCGCGCCGATGATCACGCCGACCGCGAGATCGACCACGTTCCCGCGCAGCGCGAACTTCTTGAATTCCTCGAGCATCTCCGGAACCCCCTCCACGAACGCTGCCAAGGTAGGGGAGAATCCCGCGGCGGCCAGCGCCCGGTCCGGCTAGACGGCCGGCGGCCGCGCCTCCGCGCCGCTCTCGGGCTGCGCGTCCGCCCCGGCCGCCGGCCGCTCCCCGGCCGGGAGCGCCGGCTCCGCCTTGAGCCGCCGGCGATACTGGGCGGCGACGACCGGGATGGTCAGCAGGTAGCCGCCGCTCACCGCCACCAGGGCCTCGAACGGGTAGCTGATGAGGATGCCGAAAGCCGCCACGCCGAACAGGAATATCGGCAGGACGAGGCTGCGCGGCACGCGCTTGCCCATGGTCTTGCCCGAGTAGGTCGGGACCGTGGAGACGACCAGCAGGGCGATGCACAGCACGTAGATCAGGACCGCGGGCGCCGCCCAGGTCTCGATGCCGAAGCCCAGGAAGTGCAGGTAGAGCGGCAGCATCGCGGTGAGCGCCCCTGCCGGCGCCGGCATGCCGACGAAGAAGTCTTTCTTCCATTCCGGCCGGTTCGGGTCGTCCAGCATCGCGTTGAAGCGGGCGAGGCGCAGCGCCATGGCGATGGCGAAGATCAGCGCCACGATCCAGCCGACCGACTTCAGGTGGAACAGCACGAAGCCGTAGAGGATGAGCGCCGGGGCGCAGCCGAAATTCACGAAGTCGGCGAGCGAGTCGAGCTCCGCGCCGAAGCGCGACGTGCCCTTGAGCAGCCGCGCCACCCGCCCGTCGATGCCGTCGAGCACCCCGGCCACCACCACGGCGATGACGGCGGGCTCGAACTTGCCCTCGAAGGCGAGCCGGATCGCCGTCAGCCCGAGGCAGAGCGCCATCAGGGTGATCATGTTGGGCGCGATCATCCGGAACGGCACCGGCTTGAACCGGCGCGGCCGCGGCTCGTTCGGGTCGGGCGCGAAGGGCGGGAAGAGATCGTCCATGGCCGCCTCAGATCCGCTTGAACAGCCGCTCCGGGCCGCCGCCGAGATCGGCCAGCACCGTCTCGCCGGCCACCGCCTTCTGGCCGAGGCCGACCAGCACGGTCGAGCCGGCCGGCAGGTACACGTCCACCCGCGAGCCGAAGCGGATCAGGCCGAACCGCTCGCCGACGCCGAGCACGTCGCCCGCCGCGACGAAGCCGACGATGCGCCGCGCCACGAGCCCGGCGATCTGCACCACGCCGACCCGCTTCGGCTGGCCGGCATGGGTCGTCTCGATGACCATGCCGTTGCGCTCGTTGTCGTCGCTGGCCTTGTCGAGCTCGGCGTTGAGGAACAGGCCCGGCGTGTAGTGGATCTGGCCGATCCGGCCCGCCACCGGCACCCGGTTCACGTGGCAGTCGAACACGTTCATGAACACGGAGACCCGCAGGGTCGGCACCTGCGGCAGGTCGAGCTCGGGCGGCGGCAGGACGGTGGCGATGAGGTTCACGCGCCCGTCGGCGGGCGAGATCACGAGCCCGTCCGCCACCGGGGTGACGCGCTCCGGATCGCGGAAGAAGTAGCAGACCCAGAGGGTGAGGATCAGGAAGATCCAGCCGAAGAACTGGGAGAAGTAGCCGGCCAGCACCGTCAGCACGATGCCGATCAGGATGAAGGGATAGCCCTCCTTGTGGATCGGCACGAGCGTCCGGCGGATCGTCTCGATCAGGTCGGTCATGGGCTCTTCGGACTCGAGGATGTCGCGGGCGGGCGGACGTGTCGGACGGGCGGATGGCAGTCCGCCGGGCCGCCGTCAACTTTCCAGGGGTCGCGGGTCGCCGCGGGCCGGAGCGCCCGCTCCGGCCGGGGGGCGCTCCGGCGCCGATTCGGGCGCGAAACGCCGAGGCTCGCGGACACGCGTGATCGTCCCCGCGCGCGGTGTGGCGCCGGGGGCATGGCCCGGGAGGCGAGCACGAGGGACGCGGGACGCCGCGGGAACCCAGGTGTCGGCCAAGTACGCGCGGGATCCGATCCCCGCGGCACCCCGCGGCATCGACCGGGCATGGTCCCCGGCCGGTGCCGTCTGTCTCGTCGCGGCGTCTCCGACGTCCCGGTCCTGCGACTCCCCGTGAGCGGTCTCTGTCGAGGTGCACGCACGCCGTGCCCGCACCTCCGGAACCCGCATCGGCGCCGTGGCCTTCCAGCCGTCCCCCGCCTCGTAGTGGGCGGGTCCGCAGGTCGCTCAGGGTCGGCCCAGAGGCGGGTCGGCGCGGGGGCATTTCCTCACCC
>NZ_FOCS01000032.1:0-47292 GCF_900110155.1 Methylobacterium sp. UNC300MFChir4.1
GTCGCGCAGGTCTCGACCGCGGCGGCCGGCCTGCAGGCCACGGCCCGCGGCATGACGGAGACCGCGGCCGAGACCGCGGGGCAGTCGACCACCGTCGCGGCCGCGGCCGAGGAGGCGGCCAGCAACGTCGGCACCGTGGCGGCGGCGGCCGAGGAACTCGGCGCCTCCGTGCAGGAGATCGGCCGGCAGGTCGACGGCTCGGCCGGTCTCGCGCGGGCGGCGGTCGCGGAGGCCGACCGGACCGGCGCGCTGGTCCGGGACCTGAGCGAGGCCGTGGCGCGGATCGGCGACGTGGTCGGGCTGATCTCGACCATCGCGGGCCAGACCAACCTGCTGGCGCTCAACGCCACGATCGAGGCGGCGCGCGCGGGCGCGGCCGGCCGCGGCTTCGCGGTGGTGGCCACGGAGGTGAAGGCGCTGGCCGCGCAGACCGCCCGGGCCACGGAAGAGATCGCGGGCCAGATCGGGCGGGTGCAGGCCTCGACCGGGCAGGCCGTCGCGGCGATCGGGACGATCACGGCCCGGATCCGCGACATCGACGGCGTGGCGACCACGATCGCGGCGGCGGTGGAGCAGCAGGGCGCGGCGACCCGCGAGATCGTCCGCAACGTCGGCCAGGCGGCGCAGGGCGCGGCCGCGGTCACCGGCCACGTCGCCGGCGTCGCTGCGGCCTCCGGCGCGACCGAGGCGGCGGCGGGCGAGGTCCTGGGCGCGGCCGCCGCCCTGTCGGCCCAGGCCGCGCACCTGACCGAAGAGGTCGGCCGCTTCCTCGACGGCGTCCGGGCCGCCTGAGCGCGCCTCCAAGCGCGCGCCCAAGCGCGCCCTGGGGGCACCGCCGGCCGCCTCCCTGGCCTGGACGGGTCCGAGGCGATAGAAGGCCTCCCGACGGCCGGCGCGCACGGCGCCGGCTCCAGGGAGAAACCATGCCTCGCCTGTCCCCCCTCTTCGGAGCCGCGTTGATTGCCATGACCACAGCCGCCAATGCCGAGACCGTGACCACCCCGTCGGGCCTCAAGTATCAGGACGAGGTCGTCGGCACCGGGCCCGAGCCGAAGGCCGGCCAGACGGTCACCGTCCAGTACACCGGCTGGCTCGACGAGGGCGGCAAGAAGGGCAAGAAGTTCGACTCGTCCCGCGACCGCAACCAGCCCTTCAGCTTCCTCCTCGGCGCCGGCCAGGTGATCAAGGGCTGGGACGAGGGCGTCGCCACCATGAAGACCGGCGGCAAGCGCACCCTGATCATCCCGCCGCAGCTCGGCTACGGCGCCCGCGGCGCCGGCGGCGTGATCCCGCCGAACGCCACGCTGATCTTCGACGTCGAGCTCCTCGGCGCGAAGTAAGCGGCACGGCTGCGCGACGGCGGGAATTTCGAGACGATGCTGTTCGCGCAGCTGTCCGACGAGCTGTTCAAGCCGCTGGCCTCGCCGAGCCGCGGCTTCAACGCGGCCCTGCTCCTGCACCTGCACCGGCGCGTCCTCGGGGCCGAGCCGGTGCGCAAGGCCGAGCTCCTGGCCGAGATCGGCGACTTCGCCGCCGGCTGGAGCGACCCCGAGGTCAGCGGCGACGAGCCGATCTCGGCCGACCCGGCCGAGCGCCGCACGGCGCTCTACCGGCGCCTCCTCGACACCGGCTGGCTGATCGAGCGCCGCGAGCGCTACGTCCCGGTCGCGGAGTTCGACCCCGAGGCCCGCCTCCTCCTGGAGGAGCTGTCGCGGCTGGAACGGGGCGAGACCCGCTCCTACGGGGGCGCCGTCCTGGAGGTGCTGGGCGGCCTCGAGAGCGCCCTGTCGGACCCGGCGAACCGCTCCGAGGCGCTGTCCAACGCCGCGCGGGGCGCGGCCGCCTTCCTGTCCCACGTGCGCGGCCTCGCGGCCGGCATGCGCAAGGTCGAGGAGCGCATCCTGCGCGAGCCCGACCGCGCCAAGACCTTCCGGCTGTTCTTCGAGGATTTCGTCGAGCGCCACCTGATCAGCGACTACCGGACGCTGCACACCCGCTTCAACCCGTTCCGCTTCCGGGCCAGCGTGGTGCGCGAGGCCGGCCGGGCGCTGCGCGACGCCCTCACGGTCCGGGCTCTGGCCGAGGGCCTGATCCGCGAGGGGCGGAGCGCCGATCTCGACACGGCGCAGCGGGCCGTCCGGGCGGATCTCGCCCAGATCCTCGCGGTGTTCGAGGGCCTCGACAACCACCTCGACGCCGTCGACGCCGTGGTGGCGCGCCTGGAGCGCCGGATCGCCTCCGCGCTGCACGTGATGGACCGCCCGGACCCGAGCGGCGTCGAGCGCGTCGCCGCGATGCTGCGCGCCGTCGGCGGGTCGGAGATCGCCCCCGAGGTGCCGGGCGACGTCTCGCTGCTGCGGCCGCCGATCGGGCACGCGCATCTCCAGGCGCCGCGCGCCCGCAAGTCGGCCATCGACATGGAGCCGCTGCCCGACATCGAGGACGACCCCGTGGTCGACGCCTTCGCGGCCGCCAAGGCGGAGTTCCGCCGCCGCACCACCGTGACGCCCGAGAGCATGAGCGCCTTCGTGGAGGCCCGGCTCGGCAAGGCGGTGCGGCTGCGCGGGTCGCAGATCGTCATCGCGGGCGTCGACGACTTCATCGTGTTCCAGCGCCTGCGCGAGATCGACGTGCTGTTCGACGCCAAGCTCGGCGCGCGCTACGCCCTGACCCGGCTGCCCGAGCGGGTGGTCAACGGCTGGCTGGACTGCCCGGATTTCCTGCTGGAGCGCCGTCCCCGTGCTTGAGGGTTTCCGCGCGATCATCGACGGCGACGAGCCGCCGCCGCCCGGCGCCCGGGCGCCGGACGCCGAGGAGCTGTGCCGCGCCCTCCAGGTGCTGCTGAAGGGGCAGGTGATCTACGCCGAGACGCAGGGCATCGGCCGCTCCTACGAGCTCGCCCGGCACTACGCGCCGTTCTTCACCGACTACTTCGCCTGCCTCGGCTACGCGCTGACCGTGTCGCACCGCGACCAGATGGTCTCGCTGAGCCCGGCCGCCGACGCCCCGCGCCACGACATCGTCTCGGAGCGCCTGCGCAAGGACGAGACCCTGGTGCTGCTGGCGCTCCGGCTCCTCTACGAGGAGGGCCTGCGCGACCACCGGGCCGGAACGGACGGGATCGTCGACTGCACCACCGACGAGATCGTCGAGAAGATCCGCGCCGTGGCGCGCAACGAGCCCCCCGAGGAGGGCCGGCTCGCCGACATCCTGCGCCTCTACGCCAAGCGCGGCGGCCTGCGCCTCGGCGAGCGCGACCGGGTCGAGCGGGTCACGCCGCTGTCGCTCCTGCCGGGGCTGACGGTGCTGGCCTCCGACGCCTGGATGGAGCGCCTGCGGGCGTGGTCCGAGGCCGGCGAGGCCTGATTCCGCCGTCCGGTCGACCAGTTCGGCGCCGTCTTTGCGAGCGGAGCGAAGCAATCCAGCCGGCGCCACGATTGCCGGCGTCGCGCTGCCCTGGGTCACTTCGCTGCGCTCGCGATGACGGGGTGAGATACGTCAACCGCGACGTGCGGCCGAACCCACGTGACCGCGCTCAGGCCGCCCGGACCGTCGCCAGGAAGTGCTCGACCTCGCTGCCGAGATGGGCCGCCTGGCGGGCCATCTCGGAGGCCGAGGCCAGGACCTGCGCGGCGGCCGCGCCGGTTTCCTCGGCGGCGCCGGCAACGCCGCTGACATTGACGGTCACCGACTCGGTCCCGGTCGCGGCCTCGGCGACGTTGCGGACAATCTCCTGCGTGGCCGCACCCTGCTCCTCCACTGCCGCCGCGATGGAGTTGGCCATGCCGCTGATCTCGCGGATGCGGCCGGCGATGCCGTCGATGGCCTGGACGGCCTGGCCGGTCGAGCCCTGGATCTGCGCGATCTGGGCCGAGATCTCGGCCGTCGCCTTGGCGGTCTGGTCGGCCAGCGCCTTCACCTCGGTGGCGACGACCGCGAAGCCGCGGCCGGCGACGCCGGCCCGGGCCGCCTCGATCGTGGCGTTCAGCGCCAGCAGGTTGGTCTGGCTGGCGATCGCCGAGATCAGGTCGACCACTTCGCCGACCCGGCGCGCGCCGGTGCTCAGGGCCTGGACGAGGTCGGCCGTGGCGGCGGCCTCGCGGACGGCGGCCTGCGCCAGGTCCGCCGAGGAGCCGACCTGGCGGCCGATCTCGTTGACCGAGGAGCCGAGCTCCTCGGCCGCCGCCGCGACCGTGGTGACGTTGGAGGAGGCCTCCTCGGCGGCGGCCGCCGCGCTGGTCGACTGGCCGGCCGTCTGCGTCGCCGTCGCGGTGAGGCTCTGGGCCGTGGACTGGAGCTGCGTCGCCGCCGACGTCACCGATCCGACGATGCCGCCGATCGCGGATTCGAACCGGTCGGCGAGTTCGCGCGTCGCCTGCCGGCGCTGCGCCTCGGCGCCGGCACGGGCCTGCGCGGTCTCGGCCTCGAGGGCGCGGGCGTGCAGCAGGTTCTCCCGGAAGATCGCGACGGTCGCCGACATGGCGCCGATCTCATCCCGCCGCGCCGCGTAGGGGATCTCGGCCTGGGTGTCGCCGTCGGCGAGCCGCCGCATGGACAGCGTCATCCCGGAAAGCGGCCGCGACACGCCCGTGAAGGCGTACAGCATGGCGCCGAGCGCGATGACGAGACTGACGAGCAGGCTCACGACGGTCGTCCGGACCGCGTCGGCCTGGCTGTCGCGGGCCGCGCGTCCGGCCGCCTCGCCGTTCCGGATGTTCAGGTCGGCGAGGGCGCGGGTCGCGCTGGAGGCCGCGAGGTAGTTGGCGTTCATCGGCCCGCGGAAATAGGCGAGCGCCTGATCGTGCTGGTCGGCCGGGAAGGCGCGCAGACGGGTCCAGTCAGCCTGCTGCACCGCCAGCTTGGCGAGCAGGTCGTCGTAGATCCCCTGCTCCTCCTTCGACGCCACCAGGCCGCGGTACGCCTCGGCCTTCGCCTGGCGGTTCCGCATCATCTCGTCGGCGTTCTTCAGGCTGGTCTCGCGCTCGGCTTCGGTATCCGCCGTCACGTAGCGGAACTGCCACAGTCGCGAGCGCATCACGAGCGCGTTGATCGCCTGGGCCTCGTTGATCGACGGCACGGCGTTGTCGATCAGCTCCGCGAGCCGCTGGTCGACAGCCTGCATCTTGTAGAGGGTCACGCCGCCCTGAACGATCGCCGCCAGGAGCAGGAGGGCGAAGAGGCCGCTGAGTTTTGCTTTGAGACTGAGACGCATCGGTCGGTTCCGGTCGTGCAGGCGAGACCCGCAGGACATGAACAGTTTGTGCTAACAGGGTTATAACCTGAGGTAGGATCAGGCTTCACGGGTTCGCGTGTGTCGGCTTGCATACGCGGCCGAGTCCGGCCAACTGGGCCGCTCATTCCTCGCCACCGACCCGACCCACCGACACCGTGTACGTCCTCACCGACATCGCCATCTCGAACTGGTACCTGATCCGCCGCGAGCAGATCCGCCTGCGCGGCGCCGCGGCGCTGGTCGGGCCGACCGGCGCCGGGAAGTCGACGATCTTCGACGCGGTCGGCACGGTGCTGGCCGGCAACAACGCCAGCCGCCTCGCCCTCAACGCCTCGGCCTCCGGCCGCAGCGCCCGCACCGTGCGCGACTACTGCCTGGGCTGGATCAGCGACCCGGCGGAGGGCGGCCGCCCGACGCGGGAATCCTGCGAGACCGTGCTGGTGCTGGTCTTCGAGAACCCCGATTCCGGCCGCGTGGTCTCGGTCGGCCTCGCCCTGGCGGCCCGGGCCGCCGAGCCGAAGGAGACCGTGCTGTCGCGCTTCATCGCGGTCGGGCACCGGTTCGAGGTCTCCGACTACGCCCGCACCGCCCCCGGCGGCACCTACACGGCGCCCTGGAGCGAGATCGCCGCTGAGCTGCGCGCCCGCGCGTCGAGCTTCACCGAGTACCGCACCTCCGGCGAGCGCTTCACGGCCGACGTGCTGGCGACCCTGCGCGAGGGCGCGCCGGCGCCGGAGCCGCGTCACTTCCTGCGCAGCTTCGCCAACGCGGTGGCGTTCAAGCCGATCTTCGACACCAGCGCCTTCGTGCGCGCCTTCGTGCTCGAGCCGGAGCCCCTCGACGTCGAGCGCGTGCGCCACTCCATCGCCAACTGGCGCCGCCTCCGGGAGACAATCGCCGAGCTGGAGACCCGGCTCGGGCGCCTGCGGCGCCTGCGCGACCGCTACGAGGCCTGGGGCGAGGCGGTCCTCGCCGCCGCGACGCACGAGCTGCGGGCGGCCAGCGCCGATCTGCGCCGCCGCAGTCTCGACCTCATCGCCGTCCGGGGCCGCCTCCGCGAGGGCGCCGACACCCTGCGCATCGCCCGCGAGCGCGTCGCGGCGAGCCGCGGCTACGTCCGCGAGATCGACGGCGAGATCGCTGAGAAGAAGGCGCTGGCCGCCGCGGGCGCCGCCGAGGGCCGGCTCGCGGCCTCGACGCTCGGCCTGTCCATGCTGGAGCGCGACCGCAAGGAGCTGATCGGCCGGATCGGCGACCTCGTCGCCCTCGTCGGGCAGATGGCCAAGCTCCAGCCGGTCACCCCGATCCTGCGGCAGAGCTGCCCGCAGGCTGCCCGCCTCGCCGAGGCCTGCGCCCGGGCAGGCCTGCGCCGGGACGCCTCGCCCGAGGAGATCCTGCGCCCCGACGGCCCGCTGGCCGAGCTGGCCGACGGGCTGGCGCGCCTGCCCGACTTCGACGAGGCCCTGGAGCGGGCCGCCGAGGACGCGGCGCTCAAGGCCCGCGCGCAGGAGAGCGAGGCCGAGCGCACGGCCCCGCGCACCGGCGGCGGCCCGGCGGCGCGGCTGTCCTCCGACACGGTGGCGTTCCGCGGCGAGCTGGAGCGGCGCGGCATCGACGCGCTGCCGATCTGCGAATTGGCCGAGATCGTCGACCCGACCTGGGGGCCGGCGCTCGAAGGGCTGCTCGGGCGCGCCCGCGAGGCCCTGGTGGTCGCCCCGGACCGGCTGAGCGAGGCCCTGGGCGTGCTGCAATCGGGCCGCGACCGCTACAGCCGCTGCATCCTGGTCAAGACCACCGACACCGCCAAGCAGCGCGCCCGCCGCTACGACGACGGTCCGCTCACCGTGATCGAGACCAGCGACCCCCACGCCGAGGCGTTCCTCGGCGTGCGGCTCGGCGGCTACGACCTCGCCCGGGACGATGCCGAACTGGCGCGCCTGTCCCGGGCCGTGGCGCCCAGCGGCCGGACCACGGCCGGCATGGCCTACACGGTCACCCGCAGCGTCGACCTGCTGATGACCCGCGGCCATCGCGGGCCGACCGCCGACAGCCGCCGCGCCCACGAGATCGCCGTCGCGGAGGCGCGGCGCCTGCGCGGCGAGGCCGCGGTCCTGCGCGAGGCCGCCCGGACGGCCGCCGCGATCCGGGCCCGCGTCGCCCGGGGCCTCGACGCGGTGGAGGCCCTGCGGGCCGAGCTCGACGGGCTTGAGGGGCGGCGGCGCACGCTCCAGACCGAGCGGGAGGGCATCGAGAAGCGCGACACGGCCGGGCTCACCGCCGAGATCGCCGCGCTGACCACCGAGCGGGTCGGCTACCTGCGGGAATTGTCGGAGGAGCTGGAGCCGAAGCTCGACCGCCTGCTCGCCGACGAGGCGGCCCTGCGCGCCCGGATGGGGCCGGTGCGGGAGGCCGTCCGCGCCGCCCTGTCGGCCCGCCGCGCGGCCCTGCGCCAGCTGAGCGCGGGCGACGCGGCGCGGGTGCGCCTCGCCCGGGCCGAGCCCTTCGACCTCGGCGTGGTCGCCGAGGCGCGGCGGGCGCTCGCCGGCCTCGACGCCAAGGCGGCCGGGGCGCGGGTGAGCGCCGAGCGCGGCCTCGCGCGGGATTCCGCCGAGGCCGCCCGCTCGCACGGGCGCATCGCCGAGCGCGAGCTGGCGGAGGCCTGCGCCGCCTGGCGGGTGGAGAACCCGCTCGCCTCCGGGGACGCGCCGGCGATCGACGGCTTCGCCTGGGTCCGGCGGGAATACGAGGCGGTGGAGGGGCACGAGCTGCGCCGCTACCGGGCGCAGGCCGAGCGGGCCGAGTCCGAGATGCGCCGCCTGATGACCGAGGACCTGCTGACGCGCCTCGCCGACCGGTTCGAGCGGGTCCATGCCCGGCTCGCGGCCCTGAACGAGCGGCTCTCGGCCCGCAGCTTCACCGGCCAGACCTACGCGTTCGAGGCGGCGGTGGACCGCCGCTACGCCGCCGTCCACGCGCTGGCAACCGAGACCGCCCGCTCGCCCGAGGCCGCGCAGGCGCTGCTCGCCGGCGAGGCCGAGGGGCCGATGGCGGCCGCGCTCGAGGAGATCACCGCCCTGATCGCCGGCGCGGAGGACGCGGCGCGGCTCGCCGATTACCGCAACTACTTCGTGTACGAGATCGGCATGCGCGACCGGGCGGGCAACCGCACCACGATGTCGGCCCGGGCGCTGCGCGGCTCCGGCGGCGAGGCGCAGGCGCCGTTCTACGTGGCGATCGCCGCGTCGCTCGCCAGCGCCTACTATCCGGGGGACCGGCCGGGCGACGAGAATCCGGGGCTCGGCCTGTGCCTGCTCGACGAGGCGTTCTCGAAGCTCGACGTGCGCAACAGCCAGGCGCTGGTCGATCTCTACCGCGCCTGGGGGCTGCAGCTCCTGATCGCCGCCCCCGAGGACAAGCGCACGACGCTGACCGAGGTGATGGACACGATCGTGACGGTCTACAAGAGCCCGGATCTCACCTCGGTCCGGATCGAGGCCGAGCACCCGCTCGAGGCGGCCCGGCGGGCGCTGCACGCGATCAACCCCGACCAGGTCGGGATCGAGGGCTTCCGCCAGTCCGACGCGGCGGAGTGAGCCCGCGGGGTACCGGGGCGGGGCTTCGCGCCGCCGTCCCCGGTATCCCCGTTCTCCGGGTGGTCGGCCGTCAGTTCAGGCGACCGTCAGTTCGGGCGATCGTCAGTTCAGGTAGGTGCGGATCCAGTTCGGCGAGAGGATCTCGCCCTCTTCGGTGATGATCCAGGGCTGCTTGGCCGGGTCGGCCAGGGCGCCGGCGGCGGCCGCGATCGCCTCCCGCAGGGTCTGGTAGCGCTCGGGCTGCGCGAGCGGGGTGCTCGCCGGGGCCGTGCGCCAGATCGTCAGATCCGCGGGCCGTTCCAGAGCTTCGGTTTCCATGGGTACTCGTCCTTCCGAACCGTTTTGGACCGTTCAGACCGCCGCCGCCGGGCTCTGCCGAGGGGCTGCGGCGACCGAGTGTCTGAGCGTCAATGCAAGCATCTCTGCGGCAGCTTTGCGATCAATTCGGGCGGTTCTCGAAACCAGCACCCGGTGCCGAGGCACGAGTTCAGGCGGGGTTCGGTGTTTTATGTCCGTATTGAGCGCGACTGAGCTGCCCTGGACTTGTGAGAATTGTGGCTCCTGAATGATGACCATTCCGTTAGCCTGTTTGCGCCGGTCGCCGACGTGCGCCAGAACACGTCAGGGGCCTGTCGGCGGCGGCGCCTCTCTGTGTTGACGCCCCGATCCTGAACGCGCACTTAAGGCTCGGCCCGTCGGGGCCCGCCTACGCGCTTCTCTCGGAGTCACCCGTGCCGGATCGTACCGTGCGCATCGTCCTCGCCGCGGTCCTGGTCCTGCTGGCGCTCTACGTCGCCCAGCCCTACCTGCAGCCGCTGCTCTACGCGGCCGACACGCCCCGGGCGATCACGGCCCGCGGCGATCTGGCGCCGGCCGAGTCCTCGACGGTCGCGCTGTTCGAGCGCGCGAGCCCGTCCGTCGTTCACGTTTTCGCGCAGGGCGCCGCGCAGAACCGCGACCTGCTCGACCTCGACGACCAGGGCGGTGAGCAGGGCGGGACGCAGACCGGCACCGGCTTCGTGTGGGACGGCGCCGGCCACATCGTTACCAACACCCACGTCGTGCAGAACGCCGCGCGGAGTGGCGGCTCGGTCTCGGTCCGGATGAGCGACGGCGAGGTCGTGCCCGCCACCCTCGTCGGGATGGCGCCGTCCTACGACCTCGCGGTCCTGCAATTGGGGCGGGTGCGGACCATGCCGCCGCCGCTGGCGATCGGCACCTCGGCCGATCTCAAGGTCGGGCAGTCGGCCTTCGCCATCGGCAACCCGTTCGGCCTCGACCACACGCTGACCACCGGCGTCATCAGCGCCGTGCGCCGCCGCATGCCGACGAGCGAGGGCCGCGAAGTGTCCGGCGTCATCCAGACGGACGCGGCGATCAACCCGGGCAATTCCGGCGGCCCGCTCCTCGATTCCGCGGGCCGGCTGATCGGCGTCAACACCGCCATCGTGTCACCGTCCGGCGCCAGCGCCGGCATCGGCTTCGCGATCCCCGTCGACGTGGTGAACCGGATCGTGCCGGAACTGATCAAGGCCGGCCGCGTGCGCAATCCCGGCATCGGCATCATCGCCGCCCAGGAGGCGGCCACCGCGCGGCTCGGCATCGACGGCGTGGTCATCGTGCGGGTGCTGCCCGGCTCCCCGGCCGCGCAGGCCGGTCTGCGCGGCGTCGACCCGCAGACCGGCGACCTCGGCGACGTGATCGTCGAGGCCAACGATCGCCCGGTCCACCGCCTCGCGGACCTGACCGCGGCCATCGAGGAGGCCGGCCTCGGCGCCGGCGTGACCCTCAAGGTGGAGCGCGACGGCCGGATCCGGCAGGTCCGCGTCACCACCGCCGAGGTCGCGGAGAACCGGCGATGACGCGCGCGGCCCTCCTCCTGACCCTGATCCTCCTCGCCGCCGCCGCGCGGGCCGGCGAGGCGCCGACGCGCGCGCGCCTCTGCCCGGAGAACCTGCCCGAGGGCGTGCGCCTCCCGCCGCAGCCCGGCTGCGACGCGAGCGTGCGCCCGCCGACGCCGCGCCGGCCGGGCCACTTCGATCTCGGGGATGGGACGAGCATCCAGATCGGCGGGAGCGCGTCCGCCCTCTACGGCGTGCGGCGCTGAGCGATGGTGCTGTTCGCCGGCCTGCTCGCCTGCCTGACCCTGTGGTGGCTGTCGAAGAACTCGGGCGGCCTCGGCCGGAGGCTCCGCGGCGGTCTCCGGGCTGGCCTCGGTGCCGCCCTCGGGCGGGCGCGTCTGCCGACCTTCGGCGCCTTCGCGCTGCTGGCGGCCGGGTTCCTGCTCCTGCGCGGGAACTTCGTCCTCGCGGCACTGCTCGGGCTGAGCGGCGTCTGGATGATCGAGGGCCAGGCCGCCATGACCGCGCGGCTGCGCCGGCTGATCCGGCCGGGATCCGGCGAGCGCCCGCGCGACCCGGAGGACCGCCGCTTCCGCACGGTCCTGATCGACGCCCTCGTGCGCCCGGACGGCAGCCTGCGCACGGGCCGCGTCATCGCGGGGCCGGGCGCCGGCGCGTGGCTCGACAGCATGCCCACCGGGGCCGTGGTCGAGCTGCTGCGGCTCTGCCGGATCCGCGACGCCGCGGGTGCCGCCCTGCTAGAGCCGTATCTCGACCGCCGGGCGCCCGGATGGCGTGTAGACGCTGAGGGCGATCGCGACCCGCGGCCGCGCCGTCCGCCGCATCCAGGGGCGATGACGCAGGAGCAGGCGTACGAGATCCTGGGGCTTCAGCGCGGGGCGACCGCTGAGGAGATCCGGTCGGCCCACCGGTCTCTCATGAAGCGCGCCCACCCCGACCAGGGGGGCAGCGCCGAGGGCGCGGCGCGCGTCAACGCGGCCCGGGACAGGCTTCTGAACCGACATCGCTGAACTCCACGCGCGTTGTCAGAGAGTTACCGATCGTCGGCCGCGGACGAACTCGGTCGCGGCCGTTCCGTATCCGGCGCGCGGGCGCGCCGGTGGCTCGCGAAACGCGGCGCGCGGGCGCGCCGGCGGGTCTCGCGGGTCTCAGCTCCGCGTGGCGAAGCAGCTGAAGCCGCTGCGCTTCAGGGCCGAGCAGGCCTCCTGGGCGGAATCCTGCTCGGCGAAGCCCGAGAAGCGGGCGCGGAACAGCGTGGTGCCGCCGTGCTCGACCTTGACCGTGTAGGGCGCGGCCTTCGACAGGCTGCCGCCGACCTTGGCGCGCGCCTCCGAGAGCATCGTCCGGGCCTTGGACTCGTCGTCCATGGCGCCGAGCTGGATCACCCAGGCGGTCGGGACGACGCGGGCGCCGGAGACCGCCTTCGGCGGCTCGTCGCGCTCGAGGGAGGCCACCCGGGCCGTGGACTTGGACGCGCCCGGGAAGGGCGGCTGGGCGTTGCCGCCGCCGGCATAGGCCTGGGCCGCCTTCGGGATGCCCTGCGGGCCGGGCTTCCAGGTGCCGCCCGGCGTCGTCGTCTTGGCGGGGGACAGGTCGAGGGGCTCGCCGGTGGTGCCGGTCGTCTCGACGTCCTCGTCGTCCGCCGAGGCGACCTGCGTGCGGGTCCGCGAGACCGCGTCGGCGACGACCGCCGGGCGGGCGCGCTCGGCGACCTCGGTGACCGGAGCCGAGATCCGGGCGCCGGCATAGGCGCGCGGCAGGCTGGCGCGGACGAGGTCGGCCATGATCCGGTCACGGCTCGCGCCGGACTTGCCGCCCAGCACGATCGCCACGATCTGGCGCCCCTCGGACTTCGCCGCGGTCATCAGGTTGAAGCCGGAGTCCCGGGTGTAGCCGGTCTTGATCCCGTCGACGCCCTGGACGTTGCCCAGCAGGCGGTTGTGGTTGCCGATCACCCGGCCGCGGAACGCGAAGGACCGGGTCTGGAAGTACCGGTAGTAGTGGGGGAACCGGTCCTGGATCGCCCGCGCCAGCACGGTGAGGTCGCGCGCGGTGGTCAGCTGGTCCGGATCGGGCAGGCCCGAGGCGTTGGCGTAGTGCGTGCGGCTCATGCCGAGGGCGTGGGCCTTCGCGGTCATCATCTGGGCGAAGCGCTCCTCGGAGCCGGCGATGTTCTCGCCGATGGCGCAGGCCACGTCGTTCGCCGACTTCGTCACGATCGCCTTGATGGCGTCCTCGACCGAGATGGTCTGGCCGGGGCGCAGGCCGAGCTTGGACGGCGCCTGGGCGGCGGCGTGGGCCGAGATGGTCAGGTCGGAATCGAGGGCGAACTTGCCCCGCTCCATCTGCTCGAACAGCATGTAGAGCGTCATCACCTTGGTGATCGAGGCCGGGTGCCGCAGGGCGTCCTCGTTCACCGCGTGCAAGGTCTTGCCGCTCTTCACGTCCACGACCATCGCCGCGTAGGGCGGGTTGTAGCCGCCGCCGGCGCGGGCATGGTGGTGGTGCCGACCGCGCCGGGCGTCGGCCGGTGAGGCCATGGCCGTCAGGACGGCGGCGGCCAGGATCGCGGCCGGGAGCGCTGGAATCGTCCGGGAGCGGCCTACTACGCTACGCATCACGCCTGATTGCCTCGCGAGACCGGATCTGGCCGGTCGTATCCCCTGCAGAGCCTTCCGCCGATCACGTGGCCCCGCTGCATCAGTGGAGAGTTAGGCAAGTGCAGTTACAGGCCCGTTAATGCGATCGCGGCGAGTGCCGGATCGTGCCGGTCCGGCATCCGCTTACCGGCCGTTCCCGACCCGCTGTTGCCGGTCGGCCATGCCGTGCCGGTCGCGGCCGGCCGCACTTACAGGCCCGAGCTTGACGCTGGCTGTCGTGCCGCACACTCTCGCGGCGATCCGAAACTGTCGGTCGCGGATGGCGGGCCGGCTCGGCGGCGGACCGGAGATCGGCGATGCAGAGACCCCCTGCCCTCCCCCTGAGCCCGGTCGCCTCCGGCTTCGGGACGCCCCTGCGGCGGTTCGGGATCGCGAGCCGGGCGGCCCAGACCCTCGGCATCGAGTATCTCGACTCGGTCAAGAAGGCCCTCGACGATCTCGGGGCGACCTGGGGGGCGCTGGCGGCGGCCCGCAGCCCGACCGAGATCCTGGCGGTGCAGGCCGCGTACCTGCAGCGGGCCGGGGAGCGCGCCGCGGCCCGCTCGGCCGCCGCCGGCGACGCGATGCTGGGCCTGACCGGCGCGTTCCTGCGGCCGAAGGCGCTGGCGCCGGCCGCGGCCCGTCCCGGCCCGGCGCGCTAGCGGGTCGGCCATCATGCGCCGGGGACGCGCGGTGCAGGGCGGACAAGTGCGCACAGGCGTCTGGCGAAGTCGGCTCACCGTCTGTAGATTAAACGGCGTGGAGCTGAGCGCTGCTCCCGGCAGGCCAGGATCAGGATCGGCCGTGAGGGCCGGCGGCGCCCGCTCCGAGCAAGGGATCGGTTCGACGCACATGAGACAGGTCCCCATGCAGGGCACCGCGAGTTCGACGAGGGAACACCGGCCGGCGCGCATCGCGGTCACGGCATCCGGTTCGCGCGCCCCCGGGGGCGACGACCGCTCCAACACCGCGATCATCACGCGCACCAAGCCGCGGACCAAGCGGCCGAGCCTGTACCGGGTACTCCTTCTGAACGACGATTATACGCCGATGGAGTTCGTGGTCCTGGTGGTCGAGAGGTTCTTCAACAAGAGCCACGAGGACGCCTACCAGATCATGATGCACGTGCATCAGAATGGGGTCGGCGAGTGCGGGGTCTTCACCTACGAGGTGGCGGAGACCAAGGTGACGCAGGTCATGGACTTCGCGCGCAAACACCAACATCCTCTCCAGTGCGTTATGGAAAAGAAATAGGCGCCGCTCGCGGTAGGCACGAAGGACAGAGGCCAGCTTTGCCAAGCTTCTCACGCAGCCTAGAACAAGCCCTCCACCGCGCCCTGGCGCTCGCCGGGGAGCGCCGGCACGAATACGCGACGCTGGAGCATCTCCTGCTCGCCCTGGTGGATGACCAAGATGCGGCCGCGGTCATGCGCGCCTGCAACGTCGAGATCGACACGCTCAAGCGCAGCTTGGTCGACTACGTCGATACCGAGCTCTCCAACCTCACCGGCGATGGCCGGCAGGACGCCAAGCCCACGGCCGGGTTCCAGCGCGTGATCCAGCGCGCGGTGATCCACGTGCAGTCCTCTGGTCGCGAGGAGGTGACCGGCGCCAACGTGCTGGTGGCGATCTTCGCCGAGCGCGAGAGCCACGCCGCCTACTTCCTGCAGGAGCAGGACATGACCCGCTACGACGCGGTCAACTACATCAGCCACGGCATCGCCAAGCGGCCCGGCGCCTCCGAGGCGAAGCCCGTGCGCGGCGCCGACGAGGAGGGCGCGTCCGAGCGTCCGAGCGACGACGGCGATCCGCGCGGCGCCAAGAAGAAGGGCGACGCGCTCGACGCCTACTGCGTCAACCTCAACAAGAAGGCGCGCGACGGCAAGATCGACCCGCTGATCGGCCGCCATTCCGAGGTCGAGCGCACGATCCAGGTGCTCTGCCGCCGCCAGAAGAACAACCCGCTGCTCGTGGGCGATCCCGGCGTCGGCAAGACCGCGATCGCGGAGGGCCTAGCGCGCAAGATCATCCAGCACGAGGTGCCGGAGGTCCTGGCCGACGCGACCGTCTTCTCCCTCGACATGGGCACGCTGCTCGCCGGCACCCGCTACCGGGGCGACTTCGAGGAGCGCCTCAAGCAGGTGATGAAGGAGATCGAGGCGCACCCGAACGCGATCATGTTCATCGACGAGATCCACACGGTGATCGGCGCCGGCGCGACCTCGGGCGGGGCCATGGACGCGTCGAACCTGCTCAAGCCGGCGCTCGCCTCCGGCACGCTGCGCTGCATCGGCTCGACCACCTACAAGGAGTACCGCCAGTACTTCGAGAAGGATCGCGCCCTGGTGCGGCGCTTCCAGAAGATCGACGTCAACGAGCCGTCAATCCCCGACACGATCGAGATCGTGAAGGGCCTGCGGCCGTACTTCGAGGAGTTCCACAAGCTCAAGTACACGACCGAGGCCGTGAAGGCCGCGGTGGAGCTGTCGGCCCGCTACATCAACGACCGCAAGCTGCCCGACAAGGCGATCGACGTGATCGACGAGACCGGCGCCTCGCAGATGCTGGTGCCGGAGGCGCGCCGCAAGCGCACCATCGGCATCAAGGAGATCGAGGCGACCATCGCCACGATGGCCCGGATCCCGCCGAAGACCGTCTCCAAGGACGACGCGGTGGTGCTCCAGCACCTGACCGAGAACCTGAAGCGCGTGGTCTACGGCCAGCCGAACGCCATCGAGGCCCTGACCTCGGCGATCAAGCTGGCCCGGGCCGGCCTGCGCGACCCGGACAAGCCGATCGGCTCGTACCTGTTCGCGGGCCCGACCGGCGTCGGCAAGACCGAGGCCGCCAAGCAGCTCGCCGCCTCGCTCGGCGTCGAGATGCTGCGCTTCGACATGTCGGAGTACATGGAGCGCCACACGGTGAGCCGCCTGATCGGCGCGCCCCCCGGCTACGTGGGCTTCGACCAGGGCGGCCTGCTCACCGACGGGATCGACCAGCACCCGCACTGCGTGCTCCTCCTCGACGAGATCGAGAAGGCGCATCCGGACCTGTTCAATATCCTGCTGCAGGTGATGGACCACGGGAAGCTGACCGACCACAACGGCAAGCAGGTCGATTTCCGCAACGTCATCATCATCATGACGTCGAACGCGGGCGCCTCCGACCTGGCCAAGGCGGCCTACGGCTTCACGCAGTCGAAGCGCTCCGGCGACGACGTCGAGGCGATCAACCGGCTGTTCGCGCCGGAATTCCGCAACCGGCTCGACGCGATCATCTCGTTCGGCCACCTGCCGAAGGACGTGGTGGCGAAGGTGGTGGACAAGTTCGTCCTCCAGCTCGAGGCGCAGCTCGCCGACCGCAACGTCACGATCGAGCTCTCCGACGAGGCCCGGGACTGGCTGGTGGAGCACGGCTACGACGACGCGATGGGCGCGCGCCCGATGGCCCGGCTGATCCAGTCGACCATCAAGACGCCGCTCGCCGACGAGGTGCTGTTCGGCAAGCTCAAGGACGGCGGCGCGGTCCGCGTGGTCGTCCGCAAGCCGGAGGACGGCGAGGCCAAGGCCGGCGCCAAGGACAGCCTGGGCTTCGACTTCCCGGCGGGTCCCGTGACGCCCAAGCCCGAGAAGGACGTGACCAACGCCGCCAAGCGCCACAAGCGCGCCAAGCCCCGCACCGCGGCCCGGAAGAAGACGCCGAAGGACAACAAGGGCGGCGGCGGCAGCTCGGGCGGCGGCGTCCGGACCGTGCCGAAGGTGCCACTCGTGCGCGCCTAATGGTGTGCAGGCCGGCCGGCGGCCTTCCGGACTCGGGGGCCGCCGGTCTATGACCGCCGCGACGCGCATGCGCCGCGGCGAGGAGGCGCCCGATGACTGACAACCTGCACGAGGGACCTCTGTCCCCCGTCGCGCAGCCGGCGCCCCCCAAGAAGCTCACCCGGCGCGAGGAGCGGCGCCGGCGTCGCCAGCGGCGCCGCCGCGGCGAGGAGGTGCTGGCCTGGGTGCTCGTGCCGTTCATCTGCTTCGGGATCTACTGGGGCATCGCCGCCGGCTTCGACTTCTTCGGCACCTCGCCGGGCCAGGTCTGGGACCAGCTGATGCAGGTCAAGGCCATGATGGAGAAGCGTTCGGGTCCCCAGGGCGCGCGCGGCTAGCGCGCCGCCCCTGTCCGGACGCGGGAGGCGACGCCTCCGGAGACGGTTCCGAGCGGGCGCGCCCATGACACCGACCCGTCGATCGCTGCTCGCCGCCCCCCTCCTGGCGATGCCGGCCCTCCGGGCCCGCGCCGGCGGCGGATCCGTGGTCGTCGTCGGCGCCGGGGCCGCGGGGCTCGCGGCCGCCGCCCTCCTGCGGGCGGCCGGGCAGAGTTTCACCCTCGTCGAGGCCCGGGACCGGATCGGCGGCCGCGCCTTCACCGACCGGGCGCTCGGCGCCGCGTGCCGGTTCGACGCCGGCGCCGAGTACATCCACTGGGCCGAGCGCAATCCCTGGGCGCCCATCGCCCGGGCGGCCGGGGCGCACGTCGCCCGCGAGGACGGCTGGGCGCGCCGGCTCGTCGTCGACGGCCGTCCCGCCACCGCCGCCGAGGCGGCGCAGCGGCGCACCGGCTTCTCCGGCCTCGACGCGCTGCTCGCCCCGAAGGGCAGCGACCCGTCCCTGGCGGAGGCGGCCCAGGCCGGCGGTCCGGACGCCGCCCTGGCGGCGGCCGGCCTGAGCCGGCTCTCCCTCGGCGAGGATCCCGAGCGGGTCTCGGCCGTGGACTACGACCGGCTCTGGTCCGGCTCCGACCTCTGGATTGACGGCTACGGCGACCTCGTGGCGCGGCACTTCGCCGACCTGCCGGTCAGCCTCGGCTGCCCGGTGCGGGCGATCGACTGGTCGGGTCGCGGGGTCCGGGTCGAGACGGCGCGGGGCACGATCGCGGCCGCCGCCGCCATCGTCACGGTGCCGGTCGGCGTGCTGAAGGCCGGAGCCGTGGCGTTCGCGCCGGACCTGCCGGACGCCGCCCGGACGGCGCTCGACGGCCTGTCGATGGGCGCCTACACCAAGATCGGCCTGCGCCTCGACCCCGCGCGCCTCGACGGTGCCGACCTCGGCGACGCGGTCTCGGTGGCGACGGGCGGCCCGACGATCTACTTCGAGATGCAGCCCTTCGGCCGGTCCCTGGCGGTGGCCAATCTCGGCGGCGACCTCGCGCGCGACCTGTGCCGGGCCGGTGAGGCGGAGGCGGTGGCGCTCGCCACCGAGCGCCTGGTCGCGGTCCTCGGCGGCGGCGCCCGCAGCGCCGTCCAGGCCGGGCGCCTCGCCGGCTGGTGGACGGACCCGCACGCCCGGGGCTCCTACTCGATCGCCGCCCCCGGCCACGCGGAGGCCCGCGACCGCCTGCGCGCGCCGGTCGGCGGGCGCGTGTTCTTCGCCGGGGAGGCGCTGGCGGGCGGCGGCGCCATGACGGTGGGCGGGGCGACCCTCGACGGCGAGCGCGCGGCCCGGGCGGTGCTGAAGGCGCTCGGCGCCTGAGCTGCCCGTCTCGGCTATCCGTCTTGGCTATCCGTGTTGGCCATCCGTCTTGGC
Organism: Methylobacterium sp. UNC300MFChir4.1; assembly: GCF_900110155.1. NCBI lineage: Bacteria > Pseudomonadati > Pseudomonadota > Alphaproteobacteria > Hyphomicrobiales > Methylobacteriaceae > Methylobacterium > Methylobacterium sp. UNC300MFChir4.1. Next base: position 18,901 of record NZ_FOCS01000032.1, read on the forward strand.
GGCCCGCTCAGGCGGTCGCGGCGCGGCTCGGCAGCGGTCGCGCGGGTGCCGCGACGGCGGCCCGGCGCCGGATCGCCGCCACCGCCAGGGGCTCGGCGCGGCCGCGCAGGGCGTGCGCCCCGAGATCCTCCGCCACGAGGTCGTCCGGCAGCGGGCCGAGCCGGGCGAGGAGGTCGGCCGAGACGAGGACGTCGACCCCCAAGGTCTTCGACAGGGCCTCCAGCCGGGCCGTCGTGTTCACGACGTCGCCGAAATACGCGATCTTGTGCCGCTCCAGCCCGATCTCGGCGGTCACGACCGGGCCGCAATGCAGCGCGGCGCGGAACTGCGGCACCTGCCCGAAGCGATCCCGCCAGCTCTCCGCCTCGGCGGCGAGGCGCTCCTGGAACGCGAAGACGCAGCGCAGGCAGGCGGCGTCGCGCAGGCCCCGCTCCATCGTCCAGGTCACCAGCGCGAGGTCGCCGACGTAGTCGTCGATGGAGCCGCGGGCGCGCGCCACCGGCAGCGCCAGGGCGTTGAACACCTGCCCGAGATAGGCCTGCGCCGCCCGGTCGCCGTGGCGGTCGGCGAAGCGCGTCGATCCGGTCACGTCGAGGAAGAGGAAGATCCGCTCCTCGCTGATCGGCCGGTGATAGCGCCCGATCAGCAGGTTGGCGAAGACGCCGGGGCCGATCAGGTCGCGGACCCGGAACACGAACACCACCAGGGCCGAGATGCCGAGCGCGTAGAGCAGGCCGGACTGCGACATCAGCATCGCGTTCCGCTCGCTGTACATGAAGCGGAACAGCTGGTTCAGCACCGTGCTGGCGACCGCGTTCCCGACCACGATCAGCGCGATGTAGAGCGCCACGGTGGCGAGCAGGAACAGCGGCGTCGCGAGGCCGCGGATGCGGTCGCGCAGGCGCGGCGCCAGCAGCTGGCGCTCGTAGAGCAGGATCGGCGTGCCGATGATCGCGCCGCGGATCGCCGTCCCGGTCAGCGGGGCGATCCCGAAGATCACCCCGTAGAGGAGCCCCGCCAGGGCCCCCAGGGCGGGCGCCACCAGCAGGAACCAGCGCGGGCCGAAGCGCATGGGTTCGCGTGCCCCGCCCGGCCCCGCTCAGTCCAGCCGGAGCGCGTGGACCGAGAACAGCTGGTCCGGGTCGGTCCAGACCGTCAGCCACGTCCAGCCCGCCCGCTCGGTCAGCGCCCGGAACGTGGCCGGCGTGTACTTGTAGCTGCTCTCGGTGTGGATCGTCTCGCCAGCCGCGAACGCGAAGGTGTCGGCGCCGACCCGCACCGCCTGGGCGTCGCGGGCGACGAGATGCATCTCGATCCGCGAGGCGTCGGTGTTGAACACCGCCCGGTGGCTGAACGCGCCGGGCTCGAAGCGGCCGGCGAGTTCCCGGTTGATCCGGGTCAGGAGGTTGAGGTTGAAGGCCGCCGTCACGCCCTGCGCGTCGTCGTAGGCGGTCTCCAGCACCGCCGGGTCCTTCACGAGGTCGACGCCGACGATCATGTGGGCGCCCGGCCCCAGGATCCGCCCGAACCGGCGCAGCAGCGCCTCGGCCTCGTGCGGGTCGAAGTTGCCGATGGTCGAGCCCGGGAAGAACCCGGCGCGCGGCAGGCCGTTCAGGCTGTCCGGCAGGTCGAAGTCGCGGGTGAAGTCGGCCACGACCGGCTCGACCCGCAGGTCCGGGAAGTCGCCCCGCAGGACCTCCGCCTGCCCGCGCAGGAACTCGCCGGAGACGTCCACCGGCACGTAGGCCGCGAGGGTGTCGAGGTGGCGCAGGAGACGGCGCAGCTTCACGGTCGAGCCGCTGCCGAACTCCACCAGCGCCGCGTGGGCCGGCAGCAGGGCGGCGATCTCGGGCCCGCAGGCGTCGAGGATGCCGATCTCGGTCCGGGTCGGGTAGTACTCCGGGAGCCGCGTAATCGCCTCGAACAGCGCGGACCCGGCCTCGTCGTAGAAGTATTTCGGCGACAGGGCCTTCTGGGGCTTGGACAGGCCCGCGCGGACGTCGTCGAGGAAGCTCAGCGGCGGCGCGTCCAGCGTGACCGGCGTCGCGTCGGCGAAGGTGGGCTTGATGGTCAAGGGCGGCTCCGGGGTGCGTCAGGCGGCGTCGGCGAGGCGCAGGCCGGTGAACTGCCAGCGCTGGTGCGGATAGAAGAAGTTGCGGTACGGCAGCCGGGCATGGCCCTCGGGGGTCGCCACCGACGAGCCCCGCAGCACGAACTGGTTGGCCATGAACTTGCCGTTGTACTCGCCGAGAGCCCCCGGGAGCGGCCGGTACCCCGGGTACGGGACGTAGGCGCTGCGGGTCCATTGCCAGACGAGGCCGAAGGCGTCCGGCAGGCCGCCGTCGCGGGCCGCGACCTCCCACTCGAACTCGGTCGGCAGGAAGCGGCCGGCCCAGCGGGCGTAGGCGTCGGCCTCGTAATAGCTGACATGGGTGACGGGCGCGTCGAGATCCACCGGGCGCTCGCCGCCCAGCGTCATGGTCGCCCACCCCTCCCCGTCCCGGCGCCAGTAGCCGGGGGCCTCCCAGCCCTCCGCCGGCCCGGCATACCAGCCGTCGGAGAGCCACAGCTCCGGCTTGGCGTAGCCGCCATCCTGCATGAAGGCGAGCCACTGGCGGTTCGTCACCAGCGCCCGGTCGAGGCGGCCGGCCGGGATGAGCGTCTCGTGCCGGGGCGACTCGTTGTCGAACGAGAACCCCTCGCCCGCATGCCCGATCCACGCGATCGCGCGGTCGAGGGTGACCTGGCCGGCCTGCGCCGCCGCCTTCGGGAAGCGCCAGTCCGGGTCGTAGGCCGGGTTCAGCGGGTTCTGCGCGAAGGCGTGCAGGATGTCGGTGAGGAGGAGCTCCTGGTGCTGCTGCTCGTGGTAGAGGCCGATCTCCAGGATCGGCAGCACTGCCTCGAGCGCGCGCTCGGAGGCCTGGCCCAGCAGAGCCTCGACCGCCCGATCGATATGGGCGCGGTAGGCCGCGACCTCTGCCATGGTCGGGCGGGTGATCATGCCGCGCTGGATGCGCGGCTGACGGGGACCGGCCGCCACGTAGTACGAGTTGAACAGGTAGTGCAGCCGCGCGTCGTAGATCGCGTAGCCCGGCAGGTGCTCCCGCAGCAGGAACTGCTCGAAGAACCACGTGACGTGCGCCCGGTGCCACTTGGTCGGGCTGGCATCGGCCATCGACTGGACCTGCTGGTCTTCCGGCGAGAGCGGCGCGGCGCGGCGCTCGGTCTCGCTCCGGACCTGCCGGTAGGCGGCGATCCAGGCGGCCCGGTCGATCGGCCGGGCCGTGACGTGCGGCGGCGGGAAGGCCGGTGCCGCGGGGTCGCGTCTCTCGTCCGGGCGCAGTGCGGCTGTCGCTGCCATGACGATGATCCCTTTTTTCGGGCCTGACCGAGAACCGTCTTCTCGACCCCGGCCGGCGCGCAGAAGATATGTTCCGGCCGTGTTCCGACAACCTCTGCAAGAGCGGACGCGGCGGCTTCGCGTGCGCTTGGTCGGCGCGCGGTCGCCGCTCGGCCCACCGGGCCTCTTCGCCGCGTCGGCGCGCCGGTTAACGGAACGGGTTGGGGATCACGGGTCTTTCTCTCGCCGCAGTGACACCGCCTTAACCCTCGCTGCCGAGATTTTGGGACGCTCTTCGAGGAGTCCGGGGTTCTCATGCGGATCGATCTGATGGCCGGGGCCAGCCTGTCCGCCGCCGCTCTGCGCTGCGCCGCAGAGCCGACCATCCTGGTGTTCGATTCCGGCCTCGGCGGCCTGACCGTCCTCGACGCGGTGCGGCGCGCCCGCCCGGATGCCCGCTACGTCTATGTCGGCGACGACGCCGCCTTCCCGTACGGCCGGCTCTCGGAGGCGACCCTCGTCGCCCGCGTCCTCGCCGTGATGGAGCGGCTGGTCGCGACCCACCGGCCCGACCTCGTGGTCATCGCCTGCAACACCGCCTCGACGCTGGTGCTCCCGGCGCTGCGCCAGCGCTTCACGACGCCCTTCGTGGGGGTGGTCCCGCCGATCAAGCCCGCCGCCGAGGCGACGCGCTCGCGGCTCGTGACCCTGCTGGCGACGCCCGGCACGGTGGCGCGCTCCTACACCCACGACCTGATCGCGACCTACGCGGGCTCCTGCGCGGTGACGCTGGTCGGCTCGCAGAACCTCGCCGGCTTCGCGGAGACCGAGCTCGCGGGCGCGCCGGTGGACGACGCCACCCTCGCCGCCGAGATCGCCCCCTGCTTCGTCACCGAGGCGGACGGGCGGCGCACCGACGTGGTCTGCCTCGCCTGCACCCACTATCCGCTGCTGCTGCCGCGCCTCCAGGCGCTCGCGCCCTGGCCGGTGACCTGGATCGACCCGGCGCCCGCCATCGCCCGGCGCGTCGTGCAGCTGATCGGCCCCCTCCCCCGCGAGGCGGACCGGCACGGCTCGGCGCTCGGCGCCTTCACGGCCGGCACCTGCCTGACCGACGCCCTGCGCGCGGCCCTCGCCGCCCGGGGCATCGGCGACGTCGCCGTCGAGGCGGTGCCGCTGCCGATGCAGTGAGGCAGTGCGGCGTCTCTCGCCCTGTCATCCCTTGTTCGGGTGATGACCGGTTCAGGCTGACAGGTCTCTCATTCCACCGGTTCGACACGTCATGTTGAAAGCGGGAGAGGCCGATGGCGTCCAGGGCTTCGAGACTGGCGATCCTCGCGCTGCTCGGACTGGGAGCGGTCGCGCCGGCCCAGGCCTGCGGTGACGGTGAGGCTCCGGTATCCTGCGACGATCCGAGCCCGAATGGCTTCGCCTCCTGGATGCTCGGCCGCGTCGATCGGGCCCTGAAAGCCGACCGGACCCGGGCGCTCCAGGACTTCACCGACGGCACGCGCGGGTTCCGCACCGCCGACACCTACGTGTTCTGTATCGATGCGGACGGCGTCATGACCGCCCACCCGAACCCGATCCTGAAGGGGCACGACGTCCGCGACCTGCACGACCGGACCGGCCACCACTTCATCCGCACGATGCTGGACACGGCCAGGCCCGGCCAGATCTCGGTGATCCGCTACCTGTTCCCCAAGCCGGGCAGCACCGTCGAGGAGCCCAAGACCACCTACTACACCCGGGCCGGGGACCAGACCTGCGCGGTCGGCGTGTACGACGCCGACGCCGCGGCCCCGACGGTCGCGACGCCCGAGGGCCGCGTCGCCCTGCTGCGCCAGAAGCTCGACGGCCAGATCCCGAGCAGTGCCCGCGCGGACTGGACCGCCTTCCTGGAGGCCCTGAACGCGCAGGGCGACGAGAAGGCGACGGCGATCGCCGAAGCCCGGCGCGAGCTGAGGGCGGCCGCGAGTGCGCTGGATCAGGCCGGGCTCGGCGCGGCGCGCGGCGGCGCGGCGCGCGGCGAGTAGGCGGGGCGGCCGGGGGCGGCTCGGGCGCCGCGTCGGGGTCGCCTGTCAGGCCGTGCCCGTCACCGCAGGATCTGGGCGCCCGCGATCTGCGCCGTGGCGACCGGGGCCGCGTCGGCCTCGGCGGGCACGACCAGATGGACGAACAGCATGCCGGCCGCGACGATGAGCGCGAGGGCGAGGATGCGCCACAGTTCCAGGATCGGCTCCTGCGCCCGGGCATCCTGGATCGCTCGGTTCGTCTCGCTCGGCATCGCTTCCGCTTTCCCGCCTGTGACCCTCCGGATCGGACACCCGGAGGATGAACGCTTGGTAAAATCCGCCCCGATCGGCCCGGCCCGCCGAGGCGGGCTCGGCGGGAAGCGGGGTCCGGCGTCGGGATCGTCGCCGCCACCGCGAGGCAGAGGGAGCGGGCGCTGGCGATCGCCTCACCGACCGGGGCCGTGTCGCAGCGGAATGGGGCCGCAGCGGGACGGGCCCGGTCCCGCGGCGTGCGGTGCCGCACCCGCTGACGTTGCGGCCGGGGCGCGGTCTCGGTCACGAGGCCGAGCGCGGAGGCCTCACCCCGTCGTCTCGGATCCACCCGCACGTCCCGGAAGCGAGAGGGACGGGCTCGGGTGCGACGTCGATGGCCGGCGCGGATCCGGGCCGGTCCCGGTGCCCGCAGGTCCGGTCGACCTACGCGGCGGCCGGCAGGGCGGCGACCTCGCAGCTGTCGGCGCGCAGGCGCCAGTCGACCACCCGGGCCCCCGCGCAGAGCAGCGCCTTGGCCTGCCAGACGGCCGACACCTCCGACGGCGCCCGGACCAGGATCGCGCGCTGCCGCACCCGGTGCTCGTGGCCGGTATCGTCCGCGACGGTCTTGTAGAAGGTGACGCGATAGAGGCGCATGGTCCGGGCTCCGGTTGGGCGCGGGGATCTTGGGAGACCGGGGCGGCGCGCGCATTGATCCCGCGCAAGGACGGGACGCCCGCCACGAGCGCGGGCGTCGCGGGTGGGCGCAATCAGTTGTCGACAGTTGAATACCGAGCGATACAGGGCGTTGATTACATTCGCGGGAATGGTCTAGCTTCATCAGCAATCGTCCGCAGTCCGGAACGGTCCGCGGCGGGGCTCCAGACCGGGAGTGCCTGATGTTCGAGAGCGTGTTCTGGGGTGCGGTACTCGTCGCGCTGATCGGTTCGGCCGCGCTGGTGGCGATCGGCGCCAGCGTCCAGCCGCGGTTGGGTCGCAAGATGGAGATGGACGCGCGCCTCGCCGATCCGCGCCGCACCTTCGGGCGCAAGCGGCGCTGGGCGCGTCCGCCGCGGACGATGCGGCGACCCGGCCTGCTCCCCATGCGGTGACTAGCGCTGCACCAAAGACGTACATCTCCCGCCGCCGGCGCGCGTGATAGCTACCTGTTCACTGCGGAAATGCAGTGTTCACGCCGGGCTGGAGGGATCGGTACTGATGAGCGTGCGTCAGATTTGTGATCAGGTTCGGATCGCCGAGCAGGCCTTCACCGCCGCGCTCGGCAACATGAAGGCCGCAGGCCTCCGCGAGTCGCTGACCCGCGAGCTCCAGGAGATGGAGAGCGCCGAGATCGACGCCGGGCAGGACGCGGCCGCGGCGCGGTCGGCCTCCTGGAAGCGGGTCAAGATGCTGCACGGGCTCGGCTACCCGGTGGATTTCGGCTGGCTCCACGCCGCCGCCAGCCCGGTCCGCTGAGCGGCGCCGGCCGGCGCCGCCCCGCTGGCAGATTGTTTGCCGGCTCCCGGATCGGGTCGGCGCTCTCGCCCGTTGTGCCTGCCGGGTGCCGTCGCACCCGGCCGCCGCGCCGACCTCTCGATCCGGACACGCCATGCTGGCTTGGTTTCGCGCCCTGATGCCGCGGGAGGACCGGTTCTTCGATCTCTTCGAGCGTCACGCGCGGACGCTCGAGGACGGCGCGGCCGCCCTGCGAGGACTTCTCGACGGGACTCAGGCCGTCCCGGCGGCCTACGCGGCGATCGCGGCCCACGAGGACGCGGCCGACGGGATCACCCGCGAGGCGCTGCTGGCGGTCCGCCGGACCTTCATCACGCCGTTCGACCGCGGCGACATCCAGGCCCTGGTCGGTTCCCTCGACGACGCCATCGACCAGATGCTCAAGACCGCCAAGGCGGTCCAGCTCTTCGAGGTGACCACCTTCGAGCCGGCGATGCGCGAGATGGGCGCGGTCATCCAGGAGGCCGCGCAGGTCACCGCCGAGGCGCTGCCGAAGCTGCGGGCCCTCGGCGAGAACGCCGCCGCGCTGAACAGCCTGACCGAGCGCGTCATCGAGCTGGAGGGGCGGGCCGACGACCTGCACAATGACGGGCTGAAGGCCCTGTTCAAGGCCTCGGGGCGGGATCCCATGGCCTTCCTCGTCGGGTCCGAGCTGTACGGCCACCTGGAGAAGGTCATGGACCGCTTCGAGGACGTGGCGAACCAGATCAGCAGCATCGTCGTCGAACATGTCTGAGCCGCAGGTCGCCGCGTGACGCTCCTAGTCGTCCTCATCGTCCTCGCCCTGGTCTTCGACTTCCTCAACGGGCTGCACGACGCCGCGAACTCCATCGCCACGATCGTGTCGACGCGGGTGCTGGCGCCCCGCTACGCCGTGTTCTGGGCGGCGTTCTTCAACTTCGTGGCCTTCCTGGTCTTCGGCCTGCACGTCGCCGGCACGGTCGGCTCGGGCATCATCGACGTCGCGACGGTGGACGACCGGGTCATCATGGGCGCGCTCGGCGGCGCCATCACGTGGAACCTGGTCACGTGGTACGCCGGCATCCCGTCCTCCAGCTCCCACGCCCTGATCGGGGGCCTGCTCGGCGCCGGCATCGCCAAGGCAGGGGTCGGCGTGATCGTCTGGCCCGGCGTCATCGCCACCAGCGCCGCCATCGTCCTCTCGCCGGCCCTGGGCTTCGCCCTCGGGCTGCTGCTGATGCTGGCGGTCTCGTGGATCTTCGTCCGCTCGACGCCGCACGCGGTGGACCGCCTGTTCCGGGGCCTCCAGTTCGTCTCGGCCTCGCTCTACTCGCTCGGCCACGGCGGCAACGACGCCCAGAAGACCATGGGCATCATCGCGGCCCTGCTCTACGCCCACGGCGAGAGCGGGTCGTTCCACGTGCCCCTCTGGGTGGTGCTGTCCTGCCAGACCGCCATGGCCCTCGGCACCCTGATGGGCGGCTGGCGCATCGTCCACACGATGGGGTCGAAGATCACGCGGCTGTCGCCCATGCAGGGGTTCTGCGCCGAGACCGGCGGCGCCGCGACGCTGTTCGCTGCGACGGCCTTCGGCATCCCGGTCTCGACCACCCACACGATCACGGGCGCCATCGTCGGCGTCGGCGCCGCCCGCCGGGTCTCGGCGGTCCGCTGGAACGTCGCGCAGGGCATCGTGATCGCCTGGGTGATCACGATGCCGGCCGCGGCCCTGGTCGCGGCCCTGACCTACGCGGCCTCCGGCCTGGTCCTGCCGTAGCGGACGGGCGCGGCCGGATCCGCCCCGGGCTCACCAGCGATGGTGCCAGCCGCCGTGGTGCCAGCCACCGTGCCAGCCCCGATGCCAGCCGCCGCGCCATTCCCCATGCCATCCCCCATGCCAGCCGGCATGGCGGAAGCCGCCCCAGCGATAGCCGCCGCCCCACGCGAAGCGTCGGTGCCAGCGGTAGCCGACGCGCGGATAGACCGGGACGTAGACGAACGGCCTGTAGCCCAGATTCGGCCGGCACCAGCCGTAGACGTTGCGGTGGAAGCCGGGCCCGCAGCCGTCGCGCGCCTCGGCGCTCGAGCCGGCCAACAGGACCCCCGCGGCGAGCGCCACGGGCAGGACGAGAGTGCGGATCATGACTCAACTCCGGGAGTGTCTCCACGGGAGTCCGGCCGCGGGGCCGGACGCGGAACGGGGGACGCGATCGAGCGTCCCGGCGTCTCAGTTCGGCCAGCAGCGGCGGCCGTAGGGGCCGATGTGGAAGCCCGCCGGGCACGAGCGGCCGCGGATGTAGCCGCCCCACTGGCCGCCGGTGCGGCAGCCGCCGTACGGGCCGCGATGGCCGTAGGGACCGCAGCCGCCGTAGACCTGGATGATCCGGGCGCCGTCGGCGCCGTCGGAGACGGCGTCCTGCACCAGCGGCAGCGCCGAGGCGGGCACCGCGAGGCTCACGAGGAGGGCGGCGGGAGCGAGAACCTTCAACATCGGTGATCTCCTTCTGCTCGATCGGTCAGCGCGGCCCGGGGCCGGCTGCCGCCGCCGGGACGGAGGATCCGCCGCGGCGTGTGAGCGAAGGTTCGTCCGCGCGCGCTGCCCGGATGTGACCGGGGAGCGCCGTCCTGTAACGATGTGTAACGGCCGGTTGCGGGCCCGTTGCGGGCCGCCGTCAGGACAGGCTCGGCAGGGTCACGACGAGCCGCGCGCCGCCGTCCGCGCCGGCCTCCGCCACCACCGTGCCGCCGTGGGCCTCGGCGATCTGCCGGCTGATGGCGAGGCCCAGGCCTGTCCCGCCGGTCTGCCGGCTGCGCGAGCGCTCGACCCGGTAGTACGGGCTGAACACCGCCGTCCGCTCCGCCTCGGGAATGCCCGGCCCGTCATCCTCGACGACGATCCGGCACACCGTCCCGGCCCGGCTCACCGCCACCGCCACCGAGGAGCGCCCGAACTTGACGGCGTTCCCGATCAGGTTGGCCACGACCCGGCGCAGGGCGACCGCGTCACCGGCCACCGTGGCGTCCCGCACCTCCTCGCCGGTCAGGCTGATCGTGGCGCCCTGGGCTGCGTGCTCGGCTACCTCGACGGCGACGAGATCGGCGAGATCCACCGGTGCCCGGGTCGCCTCGACGGCGGTGCCGCGGGCGAAACCCAGGGACGCCTCGATCAGCTCGGTCATGGCGTCGAGATCTGCCACAAGCTTGTCCCGGAGCATCGGCTCCGCCACCACCTCGGCGCGGAGGCGCAGCCGCGTCAGGTAGGTTTTGAGGTCGTGCGAGATGGCGCCGATCAGCAGCGAGCGCTCGGCCATGAGGCCGGCGATCCGCTCCTGCATGCCCTGCACCGCCTGGGCGAGACGCCGGATCTCGGGCGCCCCCCGGGGCGCGCTCACCCGCTCCGGGGCGCGGCCGTCGAACCGGGAGACCGCGTCGGTCAGGCGGCGCAGCGGCGCGAGTTCGTGGCGCGTGCCGACCAGGACGAGACCGGCCGCCGCGGCGCCGAGCACCGCCACCCAGAGGCTCAGCGGCTGGCCGAACAGCCACGGCATCAACGAGCGGCGATGCTCGGCCGCGCTGATCACCGCGTACCGGCCGTCGGGCAGCCGGTAGGTCGCCAGCGCGAGGCGTCCGATCGGCCCGGCGCGCTCGGCCTGCGCGATGTTGGCCGGATCGACGCCGCGGCGCAGCAGGGCGGCGTCGGTGTAGGCCTGGACGCGGTCGGCCGGCTCGGCCGTCATCCGCCGGATCCGAGTTTCCAGGCGGGGCTCGCGGATCAGGTCGACGGTGTCGGGCGGCGCGTCGACGATCTCGGCCCGCAGCACCTCGCCGCTGACCGCCTTCAGGATGGCCGGCCTCTGGGCGGGATCCGCGTCGCGCAGCAGCGTCATGATGCCGGCGGCCTGGTCGACCCGCGGGAAGCGCGAGCCCGCGGGCAGCCGCTCCTCCCGGCGCTGCCAGTGATCCAGGGCCACGGTGGCGAGGACGAGCAGGGAGAGGGCGCCGAGCAGGAGCAGCATGATGCGCCCGAGGAGCCCGACGCGGCCCATCACGGCGTTCCGGAGCGGACCGGGGCGGCCAGGATGTAGCCGGCATTGCGCACGGTCCTGAGCAGGGACGCGGCCTGACTGCCCGAGGCGTCGAGCTTGTGCCGCAGGCGGCTGACCTGGACGTCGATGGTGCGGTCGAAAGCGTCCGCGGTCCGGCCCCGGGTCCAGTCGAGGAGCTGGTCGCGCGAGAGCACCCGCTGCGGCCGGGTGACGAAGCAGTGGAGCAGGTCGTACTCGGCGCTGGTCAGCGGGATCTCGGCGGCGGGATCGCCGGTGATCACGGTGCGGGCCGCGAGATCGACGACGAGGTCGGCGACACTGAGACGCTCGGAGGCGGCCGCGGCGGGCTGGCCGCCGGCGACGTGGGCCCGTCGCAGGACCGCGCGGATCCGGGCCAGCAGGACCCGCGGGTTGAACGGCTTCGAGACGTAGTCGTCGGCGCCCATCTCCAGGCCGAGGACCCGGTCGATGTCCTCGTCCTTGGCGGTCAGCATCACGACGGGCGGGCCACCGGCGTCGCGGAGCCGGCGGCAGATGGAGAGGCCGTCCTCGCCGGGCAGCATCCAGTCGAGGACGACGAGGTCGGGCGCGGGGCCCGCCGCGATCAGGCGGTCGAGGGCCGCGCCGCCGTCGAGGGCGACGGCGCGGAACCCCTCGCCCTCCAGGTAGCCGGCGAGCAGGGCGCGGATGTCGGGATCGTCCTCGACGATGGCGATGGTGGTGCCCTCGTGCATGGGGCGAGCATAGGGGCGGCCGGCGGCACGGCAACGCGAAACTGCACAGTGTCACAAAACGTTACACGTCCCGATCCGGACACCGAGGCCGCGCCCGCCGTCACGCGCTCGCTTTCTCGTCTCGCCCCCGAAGACACACGAGAAGACACCCATGACGAAGACCTACACCATCGCGGCCATCCCCGCGGACGGCATCGGCGTCGAGGTCATCGCCGCCGGCATCGAGGTGCTCGACGCGCTGGCCGAGAAGACCGGCTCCTTCGCCTTCCAGTTCGACCATTTCGATTGGGGATCGGACTACTACAAGAGGCACGGCGCGATGATGCCGGCCGACGGCCGTGACCAGATCCGGAACCACGACGCGATCTTCTTCGGCGCGGTTGGGGCGCCGGACGTGCCCGACCACATCACCCTCTGGGGCCTGCGGCTCGCGATCTGCCAGCCCTTCGACCAGTACGCCAACGTCCGCCCGACCCGGATCCTGCCGGGCATCACCAGCCCGCTGCGCAACGTTTCGGGTCCGGAGCTCGACTGGGTGATCGTGCGGGAGAACTCGGAGGGCGAGTATGCCGGCGTCGGCGGACGGGTCCACCAGGGCCATCCCAACGAGGTCGCCACCGACGTCTCGATGATGACCCGCTCGGGGGTCGACCGGATCATCCGCTACGCGTTCGAGCTCGCCCGCTCCCGTCCGCGCAAGCTGCTCACCGTGGTCACCAAGTCCAACGCCCAGCGCCACGCCATGGTGATGTGGGACGAGATCGCCGCCGCGGTCGCGAAGGACTTCCCGGACGTGACCTGGGACAAGATGCTGGTCGACGCCATGACGATGCGCATGGTGACGAAGCCCGAGACCCTCGACACGATCGTGGCGACGAACCTGCACGCGGACATCCTGTCGGACCTCGCGGCGGCGCTCGCCGGGTCGCTCGGCATCGCGCCGACCGCCAACATCAACCCGGAGCGGACCTACCCGTCGATGTTCGAGCCGATCCACGGCTCGGCCTTCGACATCGCCGGCAAGGGCATCGCCAACCCGGTCGCGACCTTCTGGACGGCGTGCCAGATGCTGGAGCACCTCGGCGAGAAGCCGGCGGCCGACCGGCTGATGCGCGCGGTCGAGCGGGTCACCGCGGATCCGAACCTGCACACGCCGGACCTCGGCGGCACAGCGACGACCCGTCAGGTCACCGACGCGGTCATCGCGGCGATCCGGGGCGACAACGCCTGAGGCGTGCCCGGGTGCCCGGGCGGCCTCAGGGCGCCTCGCTCGCGAGATCCGGGCTCCGGGTGCCGCAGGCCCGGCAGAAGCGCTCGAAGGTGCTCTTGCGCTGCGCGCAGGACGGGCAGTGCGCGAAGATGCCGAGCCCGCAATGGGGGCAGAAATTCGTGCTCGCGTCGTCGAGGGCGATCGGCCGCTCGCAGCCCGGGCACGCCTTCTTGGCGAGGCGCGCCAGGGCCTGGTCGGTGGCGATCTCGGTCCGCCGCTCGGCGTCCGGGCGCGCCTCCACCACGGCCTGCCGGGCGCGGTAGGCGTGCAGCGCGTTGATCGCCGCCCGGCCCGCGACCAGGGTGACGATCACGCCGACGCCGTACTGCACGTAGCCGCCGTAGCTCGGCATGTAGGGCACGAGCTCGACGAAGAACGCGAAGGCCGCCGCGAAGGCGAAGCCCCACACGAAGGGCCAGTTGCGGGTGCGGCGGCGCTTGAGCAGGAGCCATCCGGCGAGGGCCAGCAGCGGCAGCGTCAGGGCGAGGCGATAGCCGAAGACGCGCAGCTCCTGGCCGCGCTCGGCCGCGTCGAGGCGCGTCTGCGCGGCGGCCCGCAGGTCGGTGTCCACGCGCAGCTGCGCCGCCTCGCGCTCCGACAGGTCGAGCCCCGTCCGCGCCAGGGCCGCGAGCCGCTCCTCGATGGTGCGCTCGGCGGCCTTCAGCGCGTCGAGCTGCTGCGTGCGCGCGATGAGCCCGGGATCCTGGTCGACCCGCTGCGTGGCGTCGCGGGTCTTCAGCCAGTTGGCGAAGGTCTCGCGCGCGCCCTCGGAGGCGGCCTGCGCAGCCTCGAGGGCGAGCTGGTCCTGCTCGACCGTCCGGCGGTTGTCGTCCTGCTCCCGGCGGATCTGCTTGAGGGCCTCGGCCGACGCCGTGCCCTGGTCGGTGTCGAGGAACTGGTCGAGAGTGTAGCGGTGCTCAACCTGCGGCAGATCGCCGACGACCAGCGAGCCGAGCCCGATCAGGAACCACGCGAAGACCAGCGCGACGAGCCAGAGCGCCAGCGTGAACCAGCGCTCGGAGAGCCTTGAACCGGACCGCACGCGAATCGACCTCACTCAAAACCGAAGCGGGTCCTTATACCGCGTGACGCCCCCGGGATATGCCGGCTGATCCGGCGGCGGGACCCGCGGGCGCGATCGCTGGCATCCGCCCGGGTGCGGCGTTGCGCCCGGGAACGTCGCTGACCGCGCCGCCTTTCCCGGCGGTGTGCTCGGCGGAGCGCGCTGCCCCTCCAATCCGGACGTATCGACATGCTGACACTCGCGCGCGGATCGGCGACGCTCCTGGCTCTCTCTGCTGTCCTGGCCGCAGGGCCGGCCTTGGCTCAGGGCAAGCCCCTGCCGCCGCCCGCCACAGACGCGATGCCGCCCGTGGAGCTGACGATCAGCCTGAAGGACGGCAAGCCGGTCTGCGACCCGGCCGAGCTCAAGCTTCCGGCCGACACCAACGTCGCGCTGAAGATCGTGAGCAGCGCCGACGCGCCGGTGACGATCACCGCGCCCGGGCAGTTCGAGAACGGCCTCGTGCTGCACGCCGACGGAGACCTCGTGCATGTCGCCAGCGAGAAGGGCTACACGGTCAAGCAGAACGGCAGGGGCACGCTGCGCCTGCGGACGATGAAGGCCGGGCAGGAGGAGTACGCCTGCACCAGCACGCGCAACGCCGACGCGCCCTTCAAGGGCAAGCTCGTCCTGAGCCCGCCCGCGAACTGAGCCCCTGAGCACCGGCGCGGCCATGGCCGAGGATCGCTCCGACGGGCGGCTCAGCGTCTACTACGACGGCGGCTGCCCACTGTGCCGCGCCGAGATCGACCAGTATCGCCGGTGCGCCGGCGCGGACCGGCTCGCCTTCGTCGATGTCGGCTCCGGAGCGCCCGAGCCGGCGCTCGGCGCGGATCTCGACCGAGCCCGGGCCCTGCGCCGCTTCCATGTCCGGACCGCGGACGGGCAGCTGATCTCCGGCGCCGCCGCGTTCGCGCGCCTCTGGCAGACACTGCCCGGCTGGCGCTGGCTCGGCCGCCTGGTCGACCTGCGCGTCCTCGGTGTCCGGCCGATTCTGCCGGTCGCCGAGCTGGCCTACCGGCTGTCGCTGCCGCTGCGGCCGCGCCTGGCCCGGCTGATGGCCCGCCTCCGGTGAGCCGATGGCGACCCGCTGCGTCCACTATGTCGGCTTCCGGGACGACCGGTACTGGAACGCCTACCGAATCTTCGGCGGCCCGCGCGTGATCCACCGGCGCTGGGATTTCTACGCGACCCGCGACGTCGGACCGGACGACGTGGTGGTGTTCGCCGAGGGTGACGAGACGCAGCCTGTCGCGGACAGGAACGCCACGGACCTCGACGAGCGCTGGCTGTAGCGGTCACGCGGGGCGTGCCCCTGCCGGGAAATGGGCTCCCGCGGATGCCGCCGCGTCTCCGTGCCGGAGGAAACCCCAGCACCTTAAGAGGTATTGCACCCCCACAACAATTCGCGAGAGTAGCGGTGAGCTTCCACTCGCAATCGAGGAGGTCCGCGGTGGTCGAGATCCGTATATCGGAGGACAACGACGGCCGCTGGACGGTCTACGCGCCGGGGCTGGTGGTCACCGATCTGACGCACGAGGAAGCCCAGGCTTTCGCGGCAAGCTACCGGCGCGTCACCGCAGCGTGATCGGGAGAAGCCGGCGCGGCCGTGCCGGCGGGTTTGCGTGGATCCCCGGAGGGACGTCACGCCGCCGCGCGCACGGCGCTGTCGCAGCGCGGGGCACGAAAAAACCGCCACGGCCGGAGCCGGGCGGTTCGAGGTGATCTCGCTGGGGAATGTCGAGACCTCGTCTACGCGCGGGATGGCACCGCGGTTCCGGTCTCCAGGTCGAACGGTGCCCCCTGAGACCCGGACGACCACTCCTACCGCCGTGCCTCCTCGCCGCCCCGTGATCGCATGGCTCGCCACAGCCGAGGAAACGGCGGCACAGCGCCGGGGCTGGTCGGTCGAACGGGGCGACCGATACGCGGACAGTGGGTCGGGCTTTGACGGCCCGAGAGGCGGGACGGGCGCCCGCATCCTCGGTCCGCAGATCCCGCACCCCAGAAACAACAAAGCCCGCCAATACGTTGGCGGGCTGCTGTCAGGCATTTGGTGCCCAGGAAAGGACTCGAACCTTCACCTCTCGCGAGACTGGTACCTGAAACCAGCGCGTCTACCAATTCCGCCACCTGGGCTCGCCGTCGGCCATCGGCCGGCGACGGCTCCGTTTAGGCAACGGAGCCGCCGGCGTCAATCGCGATTTCAGCCCTGCGGCCACTCCCGGATGTCGACGAAGTGTCCGGTGACCGCCGCGGCCGCAGCCATGGCCGGAGAGACGAGGTGCGTGCGTCCGCGGGGACCCTGGCGGCCCTCGAAATTGCGGTTCGACGTCGAGGCGCAGCGCTCGCCCGGACGCAGCTTGTCCGGGTTCATGCCGAGACACATCGAGCAGCCCGGCTCGCGCCAGTCGAAGCCCGCCGCCTTCAGGATCTTGTCGAGACCCTCGGCCTCGGCCTGCGCCTTCACGAGGCCGGAGCCCGGCACGATCATCGCCGAGACGCCCTCGTGCACCTTCCGGTCGCCGACGACCCGCGCGACCTCGCGCAGATCCTCGATGCGGCCGTTGGTGCAGGAGCCGATGAAGATCCGGTCCAGGGTGATGTCGGTGATCCGGGTGCCCGGCGTCAGGCCCATGTAGGCGAGCGCCTTTTCCTTCGACTGCCGCTTGTTCTCGTCGGCGATCTCGGACGGGTCCGGGATGCGGCCCTGGATCGAGATCACGTCCTCGGGGCTCGTGCCCCAGCTGACGATCGGCGGCAGGTTGGCCGCGTCGAGACGCACCTCGCGGTCGAAATGCGCGCCGGCGTCGGTGACGAGGCTCTCCCAGTAGCGGCGGGCTGCGTCGAAGGCCGCGCCCTTCGGCGCCTTCGGGCGGTCCTTCACGTAGGCGAAGGTCGTCGCGTCGGGGGCGACCATGCCGGCGCGGGCACCGCCCTCGATCGACATGTTGCAGATCGTCATCCGGCCCTCCATCGAGAGCGCGCGGATCGCCTCGCCGGCATACTCGATGACGTGGCCGGTGCCGCCGGCGGTCCCGATCTCGCCGATGATCGCCAGGATGATGTCCTTCGCGGTCACGCCGGGCGGCAGCGTGCCATCGACGGAGACGCGCATGTTCCGGGCCTTGCGCTGCACCAGGGTCTGGGTGGCGAGCACGTGCTCGACCTCCGAGGTGCCGATGCCGTGGGCCAGCGCCCCGAAGGCGCCGTGCGTCGAGGTGTGCGAATCGCCGCACACGATCGTCTGGCCGGGCAGCGTGAAGCCCTGCTCCGGGCCGATGATGTGGACGATGCCCTGGCGGCGGTCGAGGGCGTCGTAGAACTCGATGCCGAAGTCGCGCACGTTCTCGGCGAGCGCTTCGAGCTGCGTGCGGCTCTCGGGATCCTCGATGCCCTGCGAGCGGTCCGAGGTCTGGACGTTGTGGTCCACGACGGCCAGCGTCTTCTCCGGATGGCGCACCTTGCGGCCGGCCACGCGAAGACCCTCGAAGGCCTGCGGGCTCGTCACTTCGTGGACGAGGTGCCGGTCGATGTAGAGGAGGCTGGAGCCGTCCGGCTGGACATCGACGACGTGGTCGTCCCAGATCTTGTCGTAGAGGGTGCGCGGGCTGGTCATCGGTCTTCGTCTTCGGCGATTGGGGTCGGTGCAGAACTCTCGCGATGATGCGTGGTCCTTAGTAGGCATCGCGCGCGGTTTTCGAAAGAGGCGAGCCCTGTGCCGGCCGAACGGCCGCCCGGCTGATCCGCGCGGTTGTCACCGCCGGCCACTCCTGCGCGCTGGCGCCCCACCCCGCACAGGCTCTATGCCGGGACGGGGGAGGCGGCCGACACCGACGCGCGGCCGAACGTGGGAGTGAACGATGGCTGAGGCCCCGGTCGAGATCCTGTTGCTCCGGAAGATGCACCCGCTCGTGGAGAAGGCCTTCGCGGGGCGGTACGGGGTCCACCGGCTGGCTGAGGCCGCGGACCCGGAGGCCCTGCTCGCCGAGATCGGCCCGCGGATCCGGGCGCTCTGCGTCGGCGGCGGGGTGGACGGGGCGCTGATGGACCGGCTGCCGAACCTCGAGCTGATCGCGAATTTCGGCGTGGGCTACGACGCCGTCGACGCCGCCGGGGCGCAGCGGCGCGGGATCGTCGTCACCAACACGCCGGACGTCCTCACCGACGAGGTCGCCGACCTCGCCCTCGGCCTCACCCTCGCCACCCTGCGGCGGATCCCCCAGGCCGACCGCTACCTGCGGGACGGCCACTGGCCCAAGGCGCCCTTCCCGCTGACGGCATCGCTGCGCGGGCGGCGGGTCGGCATCCTCGGTCTCGGCCGGATCGGGCGGGCGATCGCCCACCGCCTGGAGAGCTTCGGCGTCGCGATCGACTATCACGGCCGCAGCCGGCAGGCCGACATACCCTACACATATCACGATACGTTGATCGGCCTCGCCCGCGCGGTCCACATCCTGATCGTGGTGGCGCCCGGCGGCGCCGACACGCGCAACCTCGTGGACGCGGCCGTGCTGGAGGCGCTCGGCCCCGAGGGCATCCTGATCAACGTCGCCCGGGGCACCCTGGTCGACGAGGCGACGCTGACCGCGGCGCTGAAGGCGGGCACGATCCTCGGCGCCGGCCTCGACGTGTTCGAGAACGAGCCGCACGTGCCCGCGGACCTCGCCGCCCTCGACAACACGGTGCTGCTGCCGCATGTCGGGTCGGCCTCCGAGCACACCCGCGCGGCGATGGCCCAGCTCGTCGTCGACAACGTCGTCTCGTGGTTCGAGGGACGGGGTCCGCTGACGCCCGTCGCCGAGACACCCTGGAGACCGACCGCGTGAGACAGGCTCGGGCCGCCCTGCTGGCCGCATCGGCGCTGATCGCGACCGCCGCGATCGTCCGGCCGGCCGCCGCCCAGGACGTGCCCGCCGCCACCGAGGAGGCCGCACCGCCGTCCCCTCCTCCGGCCGCGGAGACGCTCGCAGCGCCCCCGGCTCCGACCGCGCCGCCGAGCCTCCCCGAGAAGCTCGGGCAGGTGCCTGGAACCTGGGACCTGTCGCGGGACGGCACCAACCGCCGCTGCGTCATGACGCTGGTGCTCGACAGCGGCGAGGCGGGGCAGCGGCTGCGCTTCCCGGCCGGATGCCGACGGGCCCTGCCGGTCCTGAACAGCGTCGCCGGCTGGCTCTTCGTCGACGGGGCCGTCCGCCTCGTCGACCGCAACGTCCGCCCGGTCCTCGATTTCGCCAAGCGGCCGGACCAGCGCAGCCTCGTCGCCCAGGCCGAGGGCGGCGAGCGCTACAGTCTCGTTCCCCTCGACATCGTCGCGATGCGGCCGGCCGACGCGGCCGCCGCGCCCGAGACCGCGCCGACGGATCCGGCGAGCCCGGCCCTCTCCCCGCTCCAGACCGCGGCCCCGGTGCCGGCCGAGCTGCAGCCGCCGCCGACCGCCTCGACCGCGACCGCCTCGGCGGGGCCGGCGCCGGGCCTCTACGCCCTCGACCGCTTCCAGCAGCGCGACACCTGCCGGATCAACCTCGACGGCACCGGCGGCGGCGTGCGCATCGTCCCCGGCTGCCACGACAGCGGCCTGGAGGTGTTCGACCCGGTGCGCTGGCGCTACGCGAAGGGCCGGATGACGCTGACCGCCAAGCGGGGCCACAGCATCGACCTCGTGCCGAGCGGCGACGGCCGGTGGCGGCGCGATCCCGAGGTCGGCACCACCTTCGTCCTGCGCCGCGTCGATTGAGCGCACCGCGCGGCGACGGCCGCGCGCTCGATGACGGGTGCGTCAGCGCGACGAGCCGCGCCCGTCCTGGACCGGCAGCATCCGCTCCAGCAGACCGTCGCGGCGGATGACCAAGTGCCACGCCGTGCCGGCGATATGCAGCAGGACCAGGGCGTAGACGAGCCACTGGCCGAACACGTGGATCGACTCGAAGATCTTCTGCGTCGCGTCGTCCTTCGGCAGTCCCGGGATCGTGAACAGCCAGAAATACGGCGTGTCGCGCCCGGACAGCGCGCTGAGCAGGTAGCCGCTGATCGGCATGATCAGGAAGATCGCGTAGAGCAGGAAATGGTTGATGCGCCCGATCAGCGTCAGGAGCCGGGGCGCCTGCGGGTCCGGCGGCGCCGGCCGGATCATCCGCCAGAGGATCCGCACGACCACGATTGCCAGGATCGTCAGGCCGACCGACTTGTGCAGCACGAACATGCTGCCCTTGGCGGGTGTCGGCGGCAGGCTGATCGCGACCCAGGCGAGCGGCAGCACCGCCAGGACGAGGGCGGCGTTCAGCCAGTGCAGCGCCTGCGAGACCGGGTGGTAGCGCGGCAGTCCGGATGCCGTGACGTAGGTGGCGGGCAGCGCGGTCGGCGCCTTGCCGGCCGTGAGCGGAGAGCCTGACATGATCCCTCGCGGAAGAGCGTGGTCCCCCTCCGATCTAGGGCCCGCCTCAGGCCGGGGGAGTCTCCCGTCAGCCGGATGCGCCGGACGAGGCCGTCCGCGACACGTCGAGCAGGGCTGCGAGTTCCGCGGCCGCGGCGCGCAGCCGGATCGCCACGGTCTCGTCGACGATGCGGCCGTCCACCAGGTCGTCGGACCCGGCATAGACCGAGGTCGGCGCGACATGGGCCGCGAAGAAGCCGAACAGGGGCCGGAGCCCGTGCTCGACCACCAGGGCGTGGCGCAGGCCCCCGCCCGTCGCGGTCAGCGCCACCGGCATGCCGATCATCCGGGCCGGGTCGACGAAGTCGAAGACGTGCTTGAACAGCCCGGCATAGCCGCCCTGGTAGACAGGCGTCCCGACGATCAGCGCGTCCGCCGCCTCGATCGCCTCGACGAGGCGCGCGGCGGGCGCCGAGAGGTCGTCCCGCTGCGTCGCGCCGAGGCCCGGGCCGGCATCCATCAGGTCGTACACGGCGAGGTCGATCGCGCGCAGGCGACCGAGTTCGGCGCCGAGGGCCTCGACCAGGATGCGGGTGCGCGAGGGTCGCTTGGCGCTGCCCGAGAAGGCGACGACGCGGGCACGGCTAGGCTTCACACTCGACTCGACACTCACCACGAAACCTTCCGCCGCAGCACGCCCTGATCCGGGACTCCGAACACCCTGGCGCATGCGCGGCACGCGACGCGGGTCGATTCGACGGTAACGCATTCCCGTGCCGGATAAAGCCTCGGCGCGGCCGCGCGGGCGGCGGTCCGGCGGGACCGTCTCGGCGGATCCGTCATCCGCGGAGCCGCCAGACGTGGCTGCGCTTGATCTCGGAATCCTCCAGCGCGCGCGAGACCGGAACCTCGTAGGTCGCGAGGCAGTCGAGGCGGTCCCGCGGAAGGTAGGTGCGGCCCGGATCGCCGATCAGCACGGTGACGCCGCGCGCCTGCAGGCGAACGAGCCAGGCGGTCACGGCCTCGGCGAGGTCGCGCTCGTAGAACACGTCGGCCGCCAAGACGAGATCGGCCCGGGGATCCGTGGCGAGGAGATCGTCGGCGATCGCGGCGACGCGGTCGCCGACGCCGTTGGCCGCGGCGTTCAGCCCGATCGCCGCGACGGCGAAGGGGTCGAGGTCGCTGGCGACGACGTGGCGCGCCCCGGCGCGGGCCGCCGCGATCGCGACGAGGCCGGACCCCGAGGCGAAATCCACCGCGCGCGCGCCGTCCGCGACGTCCGGGTTGTCGAGGACGTAGCGGGCGAGCGCCTGGCCGCCCGCCCAGGCGAACGCCCAGAACGGCGGCGGCAGCCCGATCGCCTGCAACTCCTCCTCGGTCCGCTGCCAGAGATCGGTCGCCTCGTCGGCGACGTGCAGGCGGATCTCGGGCGCGTGGGGGACGGGCAGCAGGCGGGTGTTGGCGCGGATGAAGCCGGCGGGATCGTCCGGTGCGCGCACGGTCAGGCCTCCAGCAGGTCGCGCCACACGGCGCGGACCTGGTCGGTCACCGCGGTCTCGGTGAAGCCCCCGGTCTCGATCCGCGCCCGCGCGGCCGCGCTCAGGCCGGCGACGAGACCGGCATCGCCGCTCAGGCGCGCCAGCGCGGCGGCCAGGGCGGGCGCGTCGTCCGGGGGAACGAGCAGGCCCTCGACGCCGTCGCGCACGAGGCTGCGGCAGCCCGGGACGTCGGACGCGACCAGCGCCCGGCCGCAGGCGGCGGCCTCCAGCAGCGTCCGCGGCAGGCCCTCCCCGCCGCGCGAGGGCAGGCAGGCGACGTGGTGGCCGGCCCAGACCCCCGCGACATCGGTCGTCGGCCCGTGCCAGACGATGCCGTCGCGGCTCCAGGCGCGCAGGGTGTCGGCGCCGATCGCCCGCCGGTTCGACGGGTCCGGCGCGCCGTACAGCGCCAGCTCCACCGGCGCGCCCTGGCTCCGGGCGAGGCGGACGGCCTCGACGGCGACGTCGATCCCCTTCGACCACAGCATCCGGGCGACGACGGCCACCCGCAGCGGCGGCATCGGCGGCAGCGGCTGCGGGACGAGGATCGCGGGATCGACGCCGGCGCCCCCCACCACGGTCACCGACCGGTCGAGCGGGTCCAGGCCCAGGGCCAGGGCGTCGTCGGGGTTCTCGAAGAGGAAGCGCGTCCGCGACGAGGCCAGCGGCCCCCGGATCAGCGCCCGCAGGGCGAGGCGCGCCGCCCGGCCGAGGCGGTCGCTCCGGGCGCCGACGAGGCCGAGGCCGGTGAGGGCGAAGACGCGGGACGGGATGCCCGCCATGGCGGCGGCCGTGCCGCCGACCAGGATGCCGCGCAGGGCGATGCAGTGGACGATGTCGGCCTTCAGCGCCTTCAGGATCGCGGCGAGCTGCCCGGCCGCGTAGCCCGCGGCCATCGGGTTGAGGCTCGCCCGCTCGGCCTCCAGGTTGACGACCTGCGCGCCGGTCGCCTCGATGGCGGCCCGGTGGAGGCGGACCCGCGTCACCACCGCGACCGAGAGACCCATGCCGACGGCGGCGCGGGCCATCGGCAGGAAATGCGAGGCGAAGAACCAGTCCTCGGTCACCACGAAGACCAGGCGGCGCATCGGAACGGGCAGATTCCCGGGTTCGGCATCGGACTGCATCCGCCCCCTCTAGCACGGCGGCGGGGCCAGTCCTGCGACGGATGTGCAGGCCCGGAACGGCGATCCCGTGCCGCCGGTTGTCCAAGGCCTTCTCGCCGGGCGAGGCAGCCCGGCGGCGTCGATGGGAGGGGCTGTTCATGGCGTGCGTCGAGACGGCGGAGAGCGGCGGAGACCTCCGCGCCGCGGCCGAGGAGGCCGGACTCGTCTACGTCGATGACGGCCGGCCCGGGCTGACCCGCCGCCGCAGCGGCACCGGCTTCCGCTACTGCGACGCGAAGGGCGCGCCGGTGCGCGACAGGGCCGTGCTGGCCCGCATCCGCGGCCTCGCGATCCCGCCGGCCTACACGGACGTCTGGATCTGCCCGCGCCGGAACGGCCACATCCAGGCGACCGGCCGCGACGCGAAGGGGCGCAAGCAGTACCGCTACCACCCGGACTTCCGGCAGGCGCGGGAGGCCAACAAGTTCTCGCGGATCATGGCCTTCGCGGACGCGCTGCCGGGCATTCGCCGGCGCGTCGACGCCGACATGAAGCGGCCAGGCCTCTCCCGCGACAAGGTGCTGGCCACCGTCGTCCACCTGCTGGAGACCACGCTGATCCGCGTCGGCAACGACGATTACGCGCGGACCAACAAGAGCTACGGCCTGACGACCCTGCGCGATCCCCATGTCCGGATCGAGGGTTCGGCCCTGTCGTTCCGGTTCAAGGGCAAGAGCGGCAAGACCTGGGACGTGTCGCTGAAGGACCGGCGGGTCGCCCGGATCGTCAAGGCCTGCCAGGACCTGCCGGGCCAGGAGCTGTTCCAGTATCTCGACCCGGACGGCACCCAGCGCGACGTCACCTCCTCGGACGTGAACGCGTACCTGCGGGAGATCACCGGCGAGGACTTCACCGCCAAGGATTTTCGGACCTGGGCCGGCACGGTGCTGGCGGCGCTGGCTCTGCGGGAGTTCGAGAGCTTCGACAGCGAGGCCGGAGCCAAGCGCAACATCCGCGCGGCCATCGAGAACGTCGCGGGCCGCCTCGGCAACACGCCGACGATCTGCCGCAAGTGCTACATCCACCCGCAGATCCTCGACTGCTACCTGGAGGGCGGCCTGCTCCTGCAGGTGAAGGACGCGGTCGAATCGGAGCTGAGCGAGGACCTGTCGAGCCTGCGGCCCGAGGAGGCGGCGGTGCTGGGACTCCTGCAGGCGCGCTTCTCCGCCGCCGAGGACGCCGTCAAGGCCGGAGGTCGGGTCAAGCCGGCGGGCGCGCGGAAACGCGGGGCGAAGGTGCCAGAGCGGTCCAAGAGCGGGACGGCGGCCAAGCGCGCGTCCGGAGCCCGGAAGGCGGCCGCGGCCGCTTAGGGGGGCGGTCTCGCCGAGACCGCCCGATCCCCCTCTCAGTGCCGGGACTGGTTGTCGTTGCCCGAGGACCGGTTGTCGGTGCCGCGCCGAACCTGATCGCCGGAATCGACCACCGGGGCTAGGCCGAGCTGGCGGGCCAGCGAGACGAGGTCCTTGAGCCGGCCGGTCTGGGTCTTGCGCCGCAGGTTGAGCCGGTGAGTCTCCACCGTTCGCACGCTGAGCGCCAGCCGCCGCGCGACCTCCTTGTTGCTGAACCCGGAACTCAGGAAGCGCAGCACCTCGGCCTCGCGGGGCGTCAGCCCGAGGCTCTCGCCGGCCTCCGGCGGCATCGCCACCGGCTGCTCCGGCGGGACCAGCACGTCCGAGCCCTCCGCCAGCGCCAGCAGCGCCGCGCCGAGGTCCCGCGGCGACTTGGAGCGCGCCACGAAGGCGTCGGCGCCCGCCGCCAGCAGGGCGCGGAGGTCGTCCGCCGTCAGCGCGCCGAAGGCGACCAACGTGCGCAGCGCCGGCTGGCGCTCCTTCAGGGCGACGATGCGGGCGATCCCGTCGGCCAGCCGGATCTCGTCGAGGAAGACCAGGGCGACGCTGCTGCCGGCGTCGGCGCGATCGAGATCGGCCTCGCCGATGGTGTGGAATTCGGGCATGTGTTCGAGGGTGGCGCGAACCGTCGCGCTCAGGTCCTCCGGCTCATCCAGGATCAGGACGCCAACGGCCGTACTCATGACCTCGCACCTCTCTCTCCCGGCTTGATACAGGCGGCCGGGATCGAAGGCGAAGTTCCAAGATCCGTTCCAGCAACAACTCGCGAATATTAAGCTTTATATTGGCCGAATCGCTCCCCAGAAACGGATACTCGGCGAATCAATGCGCCGATCTGGGACGACGGTGGGACACCGCTCGACGGACTGTGCCGATCCGGGACGGGCGGTCCGGCTCAGCCCGCGACGGCGCGGATACCCTCGCTGTGATCCGGCACCACCCGGTTCCGGCCGCCGCCCTTCGCCGCGTAGAGCGCGACATCGGCCCGCTTGACCAGGGCCTCGACGCTGTCGCCGTCGCGCCACGTGCTGACGCCGAAGCTGCAGCTCAGCGCGATCGGACCCCGCGTCCCGCTGATCCGCAGGGCCTGGACGTCGGCGCGCAGGCGCTCGGCCTGCGCCACGGCCTCCGCGAGCCCGCGGCCGGGCAGGATGACCGCGAATTCCTCGCCGCCGAGGCGTCCCGCGATCCCGGCACCGGCGATCAGCTCGGCCACGGCCTTGATCGCCACGTCGCCGACATCGTGCCCGTGCTCGTCGTTGATGCGCTTGAAGTGATCGATGTCGAGGAGGATCGCCGAGACGGCGCCCGGCCTCGGGTCCCGTGCCGCGGCGGCCCGCGCGCGCTTGAAGAAGGCGCGCCGGTTGTAGGAGCCGGTCAGCGGGTCCGTCTCGGCGAGGCGGATCAGCTCCTCCTGCATGGTGGTCAGGCGCTCGGCCGCGCGCAGGCGCGCGTTCAGCTCCTCGGCGCTCGGCGGCTTCTCGATGAAGTCGTCGGCGCCGCTGTCGAGGGCCTCGGCCAGGCTGCGGACGTTGCGGGCCGACGACATGGTGATGACGTGCAGCGGCCCGCGGGATTCGGCGAGGAGCCGGGCCGACCAGCAGAGTTCGAGCCCGCAGAGCGGCCGCACCTCCAGGCTGGTGATGAGGACCCGGACCGCGGGCGTCGCCGCCAGGAACTCCAGCGCCCGCTCCGAATCCGTGAACGGGTGCACCGCGTGGCCGCGCGGCTCGATCAGGGACGCGATGATCTGCAGCACGACGCGGCTCGAGTCGACGATGACGATCTGCATGGCCTGACCCGCACCCGATATCCGCGGTGTAAGCTGGAAGGCTTAACCGCCCCCCAACGGAGCTGAACCCCGGTATGAGCGTGGCCATTACCACTCCAGATCGGCGCTATATCGTTGTCCGAGCGCGTCTGTGGCGCCGCGCGAAGCCCGACCTGTCGGAAACCTGTCGGGCCGCGCTGGTGCAGCGCCTGATGGCGGCGCGCCGGGGCGTGAAGGAGGCCAAGCGGGCCGAGCGCGCGGGCGAGCCGGGCGCCGCGGAGGCGCTCGCCGCCGCCAGGGCCGAGGTCGATGCGGCGAAGGTCGGACTCGGCGAGCGCGGGCCGGTCTGGTGGACGGACGGCGCGCCCGACCTCAACCGGCACCTCGTCCGCAACACGCCCTACGCGGCGTGGTTCGCGGCGCTCAGCGCCGGGGAACCTGAACCGCGATGACCCGGGCCCCCGCGACCGGGTCGGCCCCGACGGCGCGCGCGCCGCGGCGGCCGTAGGGGGCAGCGTTGATCACCGTCAGGGTCGGCTCGGCCGCCGGAGCGGCCTGGATGCCGGTCACCGTCGGGACGCCGTAGGTGCCGTAGCTCCAGGGCGTGGGCACGATCTGGGTCGGGCGCGGCACGCGGGTCAGCGGGGCGCCGATATAGGTGCCCCGCACGAACTCGCCGGCAAAGCCCGGATCGGCGGCGTAACCGGGCGCGTAGGCGACCGGAGCGTAGGGATCGGTGCTCCGGAAGGTCTGCGCCGACGCGGGCGCCGCCGCCGCCAGAGCGAGCAGGGTCACGATCGTCCGGTTGGCCATGGGTCCGGCTCCGAGGGGTGTCGGCGGGCGCGGTGCGCGCCGGGTGCGGGGCCAACAGACCGGATCACCGGCCGTTCCGCGTCTCCTGTCGCGCAGAGTGCGTAAAGGTCCCGTGATGCCCAGCCGATCGGCCCCCGGGTGCGCACCGGTCAGCGGCAGGTGGTGATCCGCCGGACCACCCAGCCCTCGCCCTCGATCCACAGACGGCGGCGCGCCCGGCTGCAGGTGACGTCGTCCTCCCGCTCCGCCGAGACGGGATGGACCTGCGGGTTGGCCTCGGCGACCTTGGTCTCGGCCGGGCCGTTGGCGGCCTGGGCCGCGAGCGGAACGGCGAGCATGACGGTGCCGGCTGCGGCGGCAGCGATCGTACGGAATTTCATCGGGGAGAAGCGCCCTGCGGCCATGCTGGGAGGTTTGGTCCAGGAATGCGCGGGCCGGCGGTTCGGTTGCATCCCGGTTGCGTCGATCGCGACGGCCCGTGCGCTCGCTCACATCGCCGGTGGCGCCACACGGGCTGACGCCCGGCCACGACGCCCGGCCACGACACCTGGCCACGACACCTGGCCACGACACCTGGCCACCTTGCCCGGCCGCGGCGCTTAGACTTCCCGGCTTTCACGGGTAAGGAAGAACAAAACCGGACGCGCCGGTGCCCAGCCGTCCTGCGAGACCGCCCATCGCGGGCCGCGGCACGGTCCACGAAGCAGGGTTCATGAGCAAGTCGAAGCCTCCGACCAACGCGCTCCTGACACCGGAGAAGCGCACCGAGGACGTCGATCAGACGATCCGCCCCCTGAGCCTGTCCGAGTTCATCGGTCAGCGCGCGGCGCGGGCGAACATGCAGGTGTTCATCGAGGCGGCGAGGAAGACCGGGCAGGCGCTCGACCACGTGCTGTTCGTCGGGCCGCCGGGCCTGGGCAAGACCACGCTCGCTCAGATCGTGGCGCGCGAACTCGGCGTGAACTTCCGCTCGACCTCCGGGCCGGTGATCGCCAAGGCCGGGGATCTGGCCGCCCAGCTCACCAACCTGGAAGAGCGCGACGTCCTGTTCATCGACGAGATCCACCGGCTCAACCCGGCGGTCGAGGAGATCCTCTACCCGGCCATGGAGGATTACCAGCTCGACCTGATCATCGGCGAGGGCCCGGCGGCGCGCTCGGTCAAGATCGAGCTGCCGAAGTTCACG
>NZ_FOCS01000038.1:0-32170 GCF_900110155.1 Methylobacterium sp. UNC300MFChir4.1
CCGCACGTCATGGCCGAGCTTTATGAGTTCCCGGGCCCAGTGGTGCGCTGTGCCGCACGCCTCCATGCCGATCAGGCACCGTGGCAGCTTGGCGAAGAACGGCGTGACCTGCGCCCGCCGCAGCGCCTTCCGAACGACGACGTGCCCAGCTGCATCGACGGCGTGAACCTGAAAGATGCTTTTGGCCAGATCGATGCCGACGGTGGTGATCTCCATGGGGATGGCTCCTGCATGAGCGTGGCTGCTGCTTCGACAGCGACCACATCTTGGCACCGAGATGCCGTCAGTCGGAGCGGGAGCCATCCACCCCATCTGCTTTTCTCGCGGACCTTCACGGAAGACCAACCCGAAGCTCGGCCTGCTGTTCATCGACTTCGAGACGCCGCACCGCCTGCGCCTCCACGGCACGGCGCGGATCGCCCGCGACGCGAGGGACCTAGAACGTCATCCTGGCGCCGAGCTGGTGCTCAAGATCGATATCGCCGAGGTGTTCGTGAACTGCCCGCGCTACATCCACCGTTACCGTCGGGAGGCTGCGTCAGGCTTCGTGCCGGGGCGGGCACGAGCGGGCGAGGTCCCGGCCTGGAAGAGGATCGATCTGTTCGCGGATGTTCTGCCCGACCGCGATCGGCGAGCGATCGACCCGCGCGACACCGGGACAATGACCCTGGCCGATTACCGCCTGCTGTTGGAGCGTGGGGAAACCTGACCCTGCACGGCCGCGGCTGGCTGTCAGGCCGGAACGTCTCGACCGTCTGCGACGGGTCGCCAACCCATCCTCTCGATCGGTCCCGTCTGGAGCCGGCCGGTCAGCCCTGACCCATCGATGACCCCATCGACCCGCAGGATGCGCGATCTGCTGGATCGGCCTCCGATAAGGCGTGAGGCGCCCACGGCCTGACCAAGTTTCCGGTTCGCGGCCTCGTCACTGGCGGCGCTCCGAGAGAGCCACCGCCCGTCACGCCACGACCCGGGTCTCAACTGCACGGCAGCGGCGACGGGCGAAAGATCCGAGCCTCACCACGCCTGCTCGAGGACGAAGCGTCCGTGATCCTGCTCGCGCCGGGATGGCTCCTGATCGTTCCGACGATCATCGATGCTGACGATCACGGTCCCCCGGCGATCTTTGCCAATCCAGAGCTTCCCCGAGGGGCCTCGGAAGCCCGCATAACCGTTCGCACAAGAGACGGTCCCTGCACTCTCCGTACACAGCTGGGCTACGGCGGCCGGTCCCGCCGCGAACAGCGCGGGGGCGAAGGCGACGGCGGACCCCGCAGAGAGCAACACGGAGGCGAGGCCAATGGCGGATGTGACGCGCATAGCCGCAGATTATGCAGCCTGTGGTTGAGTCTCAAGACAACTACGCAACCTGACCCCGGAGCTTCCCAGGACATCGAACGGCTTGGTAAATATCGGTCGGCTGTCGGGTCGATCGAGGGACCGGCACCCGGCGGCCGCGATCGCTGTACCACGCCGGATTTCCCGAGACAGTTTGGTTCAGCTTGCGAGCCGCGACACGGCTCGGTGCGGCCTGGACGTCGGCCCGATCGAGCCAGGCAGATGGCGACCGCGGCCATCCCCGAGATTACGGAAGATCGGGGCGCCTGCGGAACGAAGTCGTCCGCTCCGATGCCCCTGCAGCTCGGAAACGGAACGGCAGAGATTCACCCGTCGGAGACGCTCGTGCGGGCGGTCTGCGGCGGCCGATGCTGGCGGACGCCGGGTGATCGGCACGGAAGGCCGGCTGCCGGAAGAGAGGACGGACGCCTCGCGACCCAACCCAGCCATTCCGGCCTGTTCAGCGGCATCCCCGAACCGGACATTCGGATGCAAGCAGCGGTGTCACCGTCTCATATGCCGAGTGCAGTTCACGACGAGAAATGCGGACTTGATCGCGGTGGAGACGGATCGTCGCCGGGCACACTCGATCGGGCGAACAATTCGTCGCGAGCGTCAAATGTTACAAATTTCGACTGATCGTTGAATGTGTAATTGTCATGGCAGGCCACTGCGAATGATCAGACCTCCATCATTCCGCACTAGAATTGGCGAATGCATCGATCAAGACGGAACGCTGTCGATGAACCACCCGGAGAAAGACGGCATCGTCCTCTAAGGCTCGCGCCAGCACGATCGCGCCCTGTATCCCCGAAACCGCCTCCTCAGCGAGTTGCGAGGCTTGCGGTTCGTGAACGCCGCCGGCTCTCAGGCACCGGGCCAGAGCCGATATCCAGCGCGCGAAGTAGCTCCTTATCCGCTCCGCGAAAACGGCTCCGGAGGCATTCAGGCCAATGCAGCCGACGAGACAGACTCTCCTGCCGGATCGGAAGTATTCCGTCACATCGTCGATCATGGACGTGACGGCCGCTGTCGGATCGCGCGCATGCTCCAACGTCGAGAAGATGACCTTCTCGAACCAAGCGTCTATGTCGGCGAGAACCGCCTCCATCATCTCTTCCTTCCCGCCGGGAAAGAAGTTGTAGAGGCTGCCCTTGCCGAGGCCAGTCGCCTTCGACAGCACCGACAGGCTCGCGCCCTCGAACCCGTGCTCGCGGAACGCTTCCGCGAGTGCCGGCACGGCACCGGCACGTTCGGTGAGGACGCGCTTCGTGCTCAAAGGCCCAGGTCACTCAGCGAGGGGTGATCGTCGGGTCTGCGCCCGAGCGGCCAACGGAACTTCCGTTCCGCCTCGGTGATCGGCATCTCGTTGATGCTGGCATGCCTGTGCGCCATCAATCCGTCTTCGGCGAACTCCCAGTTCTCATTGCCGTAGGCGCGGAACCAGTGCCCGCCGTCGTCGCGATACTCGTAGGCATAGCGCACCGCGATACGGTTGCCGGTGAAGGCCCACAACTGCTTGATCAGTCTGTATTCGTGCTCCTTGTTCCACTTCCGAGTGAGGAAAGCTTGCGCCTCCTCGCGATTGGTCGCGAACTCGACGCGGTTCCGCCAGCGCGTGTCGGGCGTATAGGCCTGCGCGACCTTGGCCGCATCGCGCGTGTTCCAGCCATCTTCGGCAAGACGCACCTTCTGGATCGCGGATTCCTCGGTGAACGGGGGAAGCGGGGGTCGGGACATCGGGATCACCTCTCAGGACCATGTTGTACCGTTCGGTACAACATGGTCGCCGATAGATCAAGCGCCCTGAAAGCCCTCCGGCTCTCGGTCGGGAAATCTGCAAGCGGCGAAGGGCATCTTTTCCGGAGTGCCGTTCCCGAAGCGGACCCGCGGAAGCCCACCCGACCCCGTCGGTCACCTGCGGCTGCACGGCTCGCGTCAGCGGAGGGATGTCCCGCCGCGCCCCTGGCAAGGATGAGCACCCTCAGGGCACCGGGATGCCGCGCCGGACGGGACCGGCCTCCGGCTGGCTGGCCGCCACGGAACCGAAGACCCGCGCGATCAGGACGTAGAAGAGCGGCGTGACGAAGACGGCGAGCACCGTCGCGGTGACCATGCCGCCGAGAACGCCCGTGCCGATGGCCCTCTGGCTGTTCATGCTGGCCCCCGTCGCGACGGCGAGCGGCACGACGCCGAGGATGAAGGCGAACGAGGTCATGACGATGGGCCGGAAGCGCAGCTCGCACGCCTCCAGCGCCGCCTCCCGGACGGGCACGCCCCTGGCCACGAAGTCCTTGGCCACCTCGATGATCAGGATGGCGTTCTTCGCGGTCAGGCCGATCACCGTGATCAGGCCGACCTTGAAGTAGACGTCGTTCGGCATGTCCCGCATCAGCATCGCGAAGACCGCGCCGACCACGCCGGTCGGCACCACGAGCAGCACGGCGAGCGGGATCGACCAGCTCTCGTAGAGCGCGGCCAGGCAGAGGAAGACGCAGAACAGCGCCAGCGCCAGCAGATAGACCGCCTGGGAGCCCGACAGCTTCTCCTGCAGCGATTGCCCGGTCCAGGCGAAGTCGAAGCCCGGCGGCAACTGCCCCGCCAGCCGCTCCATCTCGGCCATGGCGTCGCCGCTGGCGTAGCCGGGGGCGGCGCTGCCGGAGATCTTGATGCTCGGGTAGCCGTTGAAGCCCACGACCTGCGACGGGCCCATCGTCCATTGCACCCGGGCGAAGGACTGGAACGGCACCATCTGCCCCTTGGCGTTGCGGACGTTGAGGTCGAGCAGATCCTCCGCCTTCATGCGCCGGGCCGCCTCGGCCTGGACGATCACCCGCTGCATCCGCGTTTGGTTCGGGAAGTCGTTGACGTAGGCCGAGCCCAGGCTCGTGGAGAGGGCGTCGTTGATGTCGGCGAAGGTGACACCCAGCGCGCTGGCCTTCTGCCGGTCGAGGACGAGCTCGATCTGCGGCGCGGTCGGCAGGCCCTCGACGTAGACGCCCTGCAGGATCGGGCTCTGGGACGCTGCCTTGACGAGCTGGTCGCGCGCGGCCGCCAGGGCGTCGTGGCCCTGCTGCGCCTTGTCCTGGAGGCGGAAGGCGAAGCCGCTCGAATTGCCGAGCGAGTCGATGGCCGGCGGCGAGAGCGACATGGCGATGGCGTCGGGCAGGCCGCCGAGGGCGGCGTTGGCGCGGGCCGTGATGGCGTCGGCGCTGTCCTGCGGTCCGCGCTCGCCCCAGGGCTTCAGCCCGACGAAGTTGATGGCCGCGTTCTGCCCCTGGCCCGAGAAGCCGAACCCGAGGAGCAGCGTCTGGCTGTCGATGCCGGGCTCCTTGGCGAAGTGCTCCTCGATGCGCTTGGCCACGTCGAGCGTGCGGCCGGTGGCGGATTCCGGCGGGGTCTGCGCGTCGACGATGACGTAGCCCTGGTCCTCGATGGGCAGGAAGCTCGACGGCATGCGCCAGTAGCCCCAGCCGAGCGCGGCCACGAGGAGGCCGTACACCAGGAGCGCCCGAACGGGCCGGCGCAGCAGGCCCGCCACGCCGGACCGGTAGGCCCCCGTGCCGGCGTGGAAGCGGCGGTTGAACCAGCCGAAGAAGCCGCCCTTGGCATGATGGTGGCCCTTCTCGACCGGCTTCAGCAGCGTGGCGCAGAGCGCGGGCGTCAGCGAGAGGGCCAGGAAGGCCGAGAAGGCGATCGAGGTCGCCATGCTGACGGCGAACTGCCGGTAGATCACCCCGACCGAGCCGGGGAAGAAGGCGAGCGGCACGAACACCGCGACCAGCACCGAGGTGATGCCGACGATGGCGCCGGTGATCTGGCCCATCGCCTTGGCGGTGGCCTCCCGCGGCGGGAGCCCCTCCTCGCCCATGATGCGCTCGACGTTCTCGACCACCACGATGGCGTCGTCGACGAGGATGCCGATGGCCAGCACCATGCCGAACATGGTCAGCACGTTGATCGAGAAGCCGGCGAGCAGCAGCGCGCCGCAGGTGCCGAGCAGCGCCACCGGCACCACGATGGTCGGGATGAGGGTGTAGCGGACGTTCTGCAGGAACAGGAACATCACCGCGAAGACGAGGGCCATCGCCTCGGCGAGCGTCATCAGCACCTTCCGGATCGACACCTCGACGAAGGGCGTGGTGTCGTAGGGCACCGTCACCCGGATGTTGGCGGGCAGCGTGCGCTGGAGCTGGGCGAGCTTCGCCTTGACGCCGCCGGCGGCCGCGAGCGCATTCGCGCCCGGGGCAAGCTGGATGCCGATGCCGGCGGCCGGGCGCCCGTCGAGGCGGGTCTGCATCGTGTAGGACTGGCCGCCCAGCTCGACCTCGGCCACGTCGCGCAGGCGCACGAGCGACCCGTCGGGGTTGGCGCGCAGCACGATCTCCGCGAACTCGGCGGGCGTGGTCAGCTGCCCCTTCACCAGCACGTTCGCGGCGATGCGCTGGCCCTCGGCCGCGGGCTGCGCGCCGACGGTCCCTGACGCGACCTGCGCGTTCTGCGCACCCACCGCGGCCGTGACGTCGCCCGGCGTCATCCCGAACCCGACGAGCTTGACCGGGTCGATCCAGATGCGCAGCGCCTTCTCGGACGAGAACAGGGTGGCCCGGCCGACGCCCGGCACCCGTCGCAACTCGCCGAGGAGGCGGCGGGCGGCGATGTCGCCGAGGTCGGTCTCGTTCAAGGAGCCGTCCTTCGAGGAGACGGTGACGAACTGCAGGAAGCTGGTGCTGGCCTCCTCGACGATGACGCCCTGCTGCGTGACCGCCCGGGGCAGGCGCGCCTCGATGCGCTTGATCCGGTTCTGCACCGCCACCGTCGCCTTCGACGGGTCCGAGCCCGGCGCGAAGGACGCCATGATCTGCGCCATGCCGGACGTGTCGCTGGTGCTCTCGAAGTACATCAGCCCGGGGATGCCGTTCAGCTCCTCCTCGATGATGCGCGTGACCCCGTCGTAGAGCCGCTCGGGCGGAGAACCGGGATAGGTCGCGCTCACCTGGATCGTGACGGGCGCCACGTCCGGGTATTGCGACACCGGCAGGAACGCGAGGGAGATCGCCCCCACCAGCACGATGAAGATGGAGATCGCCCAGGCGAAGATCGGGCGCGCGATGAAGAAGCGGGTCATGGTGCGGTCCCGGCGCGGTCAGGGCTTCGCGGAGGCGGAGGACGTCCGGGGGCCCTGCCAGGGCGCCGGGTTCACCGCCATGCCGGGCTGTATCCGCTGGAAACCCTCGACCACGACGGTCTCGCCGGCCTTGAGCCCGTCCTCGACGATCCAGCCCGCATCCGTCAGCGCCCCCGCCCGCACGGGGCGCAGCGCGACAATCCTGTCCTCCCCGACCACGAAGACCTGCGCGACGCCGGCGCTCGACCGCTGGATGGCCTGGGCCGGGACGACGACCGCGCCCGGCAAAATTCCCTGCGCGAGGCGGATACGGACATAGGTGCCCGGCAGCAGGACGACCTTCGGGTTCGGGAACGTGGCCCTGAGCGACACCTGCCCGGTGCCGGGGTCGACGCTCACATCCGTGAACAGCAGACGCCCGGCATCGGCGTGGAGCGCGCCGTCGGGCAGGACGAGGCGGACCGCCGTCTCCTCCTTGCCCGTGGCCCGCTCCGCCAGCCGGCCCGGATCGGCCGCGGGGGCGTTGAAATCGGCGAAGATCGGATCGACCTGCTGGATCAGCGCGAGCTTGGTCGCCTCGCCCTGGCCCACGAGGGCGCCCTCCGTGACGAGGGCCCGGCCGATGCGGCCGGCGATGGGCGCGCGCACGGTCGCGTAGTCGAGGTCGATCCGGGCGCGGGCGAGCTGCGCCTTCGCGCTCGCGACGTCGGCCTCGGCTTGGCGCAGGGCGGCGATCGTGAGGTCGTGCTGGGCGGTGCTGGCTGCCTGACGCTCCAGAAGGGTCTCGGTGCGCTCGGATTGCTTCAGCGCCTGCACCCGCGTGGCCTCGGCCCGGTCGAGGGCCGCGGACTTGGCATCGACCTCGGCCCGGTAGACGGCGGGGTCGATGCGGAAGAGGACATCGCCCTTCCGGACGAGGCTGCCTTCCTCGAAAGCGCGCTCCTGGATGATGCCGGCGACCTGGGCCCGGACCTCGGCGACCCGCGTGGAGGTGAGGCGACCCGGCAGGTCGAGGGTGCGGGGCACCGTCCCGGGCTCGGCCCGAGCGGTCGAGACGTCGGGCGGCGAACCCGCCGATCCGGGACCGCCCGGTGCCTGACCGTCCGCCCCGGGCTTGCAGCCCTGCAGGGCGAGCGCCGCGACGAGGCCGAGGGCGGCGAGGGTCGGCGACCGCCGGGCCGGTGCGTGTGAAGGCATGGAGATCCGTCCTGGAATCGTGGTCGTCAGGCCGCCTTGCGCACGAGGCGCGCGTAGGCGCCTCCGCGGGCGAGCAGGGCTTCGTGCGTGCCGCATTCGACCACGCGCCCCCGATCGAGCACGACGATCTGGTCGGCCCGGCGGACGGTCGAGAGGCGGTGGGCGACGGTGATGGTCGTGCGGGGCTTGCCTGGACGGGCAAGGGCCTCGACCATCGCCCGCTCCGTCGCCGTGTCGAGGGCGCTCGTCGCCTCGTCGAGCAGCAGCACGCGCGGGTCGCGCAGGATGGTCCGTGCCAGCGAGAGGCGCTGCCGCTCGCCGCCCGAGAAGCGGTGCCCGCGCTCGCCCACCAGCGTGTCGTACCCGTCCGGCAGGGCGGCGACCATGTCGTGCAACTGGGCCGTCCGGGCCGCCGCGACCATCTCGGCGACCGTCGCATCCGGCCGGGCGAAGAGCAGGTTCTCGGCCACGCTGGCATGGAGGAGGAACGGGTCCTGCGTCACGACCCCGAGCACCTCGGAGAGGGAGGCGAGACTCAGGTCGCGCACGTCGACGCCGTCGTAGAGCACGGCGCCGCCATCGACGTCGTAGAGCCGGGCCAGGAGATGGCCGAGGGTGGACTTGCCCGAGCCGGTCGCGCCGACGATGGCGGTGTGCGACCCGGCGGGGATATCGAGCGTGACGCCGGCGATCGTCGCGGGGCCGGCTCGGTCGTAGGAGAACGTCACGTCGTCGAGGCGCACGTGGCCGGCGACCTCGGCGGGGTCGAGGGTGACGGGGTCGGGCCGCTCGGTGATGCCGACCGGCTTGTCGAGGTACTCGAAGATGCGCGCGAACAGGGCCCGCGTCTTCCGGGCCTCGACGCCCGTGCGCAGGACCTCTTCCAGCGGGAACAGCATCTGCTCCTGCAGCGCGATCATCGCGACGAGGGTGCCGATGGTCATGGTCGTCCCGGCGCCCGCCATCCAGCCGCCGAGGAACAGGGTCAGGGCCGGCAGGGCTTGCAGCACGAGGTCGATGACCGACCACTGCCACTGCCCGGCCGTGTGGGACCGGACCTCCAGGTTCGCCACCGCGCGCGAGGCCCGCGCGAAGCGCTCCGCGAGATGCGGGACGCGGCCCATCGTGCGGGCGAGGACGATGCCGGAGACCGAGAGGGATTCCTGCACCGCGGACGTCATCTCGGCGATGCGTTCCTGCTGCGCGTAGGTTGTCTCCTCGCGCAGCCGGCCGACGCGGACACTGATCCAGGTCGCCGGCGGCAGGACCAGGAACGAGAACAGGGCGAGCCGCCATTCCAGCAGCAGCATGGCCGCGGCGGTCATCACCACCGCGCTGGCGTTGCGCGTGGCCTCACCCGCCGTGTGGGTGACCAGCGCCTGGAGGGCGCCGATGTCGCTCGCGATGCGGGACTGGATGTCGCCGGAGCGGGTCGCCGTGAAGAACCCGAGCGGAAGCGACTGCAGGTGCGCGTACACGCGGACCCGGAGGTCGTGCATGAGGGCCTGCCCGACCTTCGCGGTGACGAGGGCCTGCAGCACGCCGATGCCCGCCCCGAGCGCGGCGAGGCCGACCATGCCGACGGCGAGCCGGCCGAGCAGTCCGAGGTCGGCGCGCGGCAGCGCGACGTCGACGATCTCGCGGAGCAGGAACGGGGCGGCGAGCCCCGCGGCGGAGGCGAGCGCGATCAGCCCGATGACGAGCGCGATCCGGCCCGCGTAGGGGCGGAACAGTGTCAGGATCCGAGCGACGGAGACGTGCCGCGCGGCCAGGTCGCCGTATTCCGCGGCATCGCCCGGCCCGTCCGCGCCGCGGGCGGGGGCGAACCCATCCATCGAGGTCGATCCCATGGCTCAGTCCCGGTCGCCGCCCGGGTGCGCGGACGGTTCAGCCAATGTCATCGCGACGAGGCGGTCGCGGAGCGCGTCGAGGGCGGGGACCGGGTCGCTCGGCTTCTCGCGCACGAGGTAGGCGAGCCACGCGCCGTCGGCGGCGAGCCGGACGAACTCGAGGTCGGCGCTCCCGTCGGTGTCGCGGTGGCGGTGCAGGCGTTCCGCGAACCAGGCCGACACCATGCGGCGCAGGGGCGGCTCGGCGAGGATCGAGATGTGGAGAGCGGCCCACTGGCTGCCCTCGGTCATCATCGGGTCGTGCAGCGTGATGTCGACGTAGGCGCGGGTGTACCGGCCGTACGGCCGGGGATCCTTCGCCATCGCCGCGTCGATCTCCGCGTCGAGCTGCGCGATCAGGTCGGCGACGACGCCCTCGACCAGGGCCTGCTTGCTCGGGAAGTGGTGGAACAGGGCCCCTTTGGTCACCCCGGCGGCGTGGCAGACCGCCTGCACGGTGACGGCGGACAGGCCCTGTTCCAGCGCGAGCTTGGCTGCGCAATCGAGCAGCGCGCGCCGGACGAGCTCGGGCCGCTTCTTGCGATGATAGGCGGTCGCCATGGCCCCTTCCCAGGAGTGACGGGAATCGTCCCCGCCTCGAAGATACCTACCGTGCGGTATCTTTCAAGTGCCGTGATCGGATGACGTGTCCGAGACGCCGGCGCGCAGGTGCGCAGCTCCCCGCCGGCTTCAGCTTACCGGAGGGCGTTGGCCTGTTCCGGCCGGGCACGAGAGCAGGCCGGCGCAGATCCGAGCAGGCAACCACGGCGAAGGCGACCGGGGTCGGACGGCCGGACAAGGCCGAACGCACCGGACCGTCGTCCCGTACAGCGACTACGGCGCGCGGAAGCTCGCCCGCGCGACCAGTCCCGATCCGCCTGCGCGGGAACCGAGCGTGACCGCCCCGCCGATCCGGTCAGCGAGGGCTCGGACGATCGCGAGCCCGAGGCCGCTGCCGTCAGGACCGTCTCGCGTCGCGACACGGTAGAATCGCTCGAAGACCTTCTCGCGCACCTCCGGCGGTATGCCCGGGCCCTCGTCCTCGACGTCCAGGCAGGCGCCCGTCTCCGTGCGCCGGACACGGACGACGGTGGTGCCTTCGGGACGGTTGTAGCGGATCGCGTTGTCCACGAGATTGGTGAGGATCTCGCCGACGATGAACGGATCGCCCACGACCGGCACCGCGCCGTCGGGGCGATCGAGGACGATCTCGCCCCCGCGCGCGAGGGCGTGGGGCACCTGCTCCGTGACCACGCGGGCCGCGATGTCGTTCAGGTCGGTGATCGCCGCGGCGGCGTCCGTGGCGGCCGCGCCCGCATCGGCGCGGGCGAGCGCGATCAGTTGCGCGAGCAAGCGTTCCAGGCGCCGCGCGGCTCCGTCGATATCGTCGATCGCCGCGGCGTGGGCCGGTTCCCCGGGCGTGATCCTGCGGAGCAGTTCCACGTGCATCCTGAGCACGGCGAGCGGCGTCCGCAGCTGGTGCGAGGCGTCCGACGTGAAGGTGCGCTCCCCCGCGATCGCCTGCTCCAGGCGCTCGAGCAGCGTGTTGAGGGCGAGCACCGGGGCCAGCGCCTCGCGGGGCACCCCGGCCACGTCGAGCGGCTGCAGGTTGATCGCGCCCGGGACCGCCCGCCGGTCGATCGCGTCGCTCAGCCGGGTCAGCGGCCTCAGGCTGCTGTCGATGCTGTACCACGACAGGGCCCCGATCAGGCCCATCAGCCCCAGCTCGGCCAGCGCGAGCCCGGCGAGCAGGCGTCGCTCCAGACCCTGGCGGGACTCGCGCGTCTCGGCGACCTGGACGAGGACCGGGTCCGGCTTACCGTAGACCCGCCGGGCCTGGGCGGCGATCCGCACGGCCGCCCCGCGGACGATGCCGTCGCGATGGTTCGTCACCCCGAGCGGGAGCGTATCGACGTCCAGGACCGGGAGGTCGCGATAGCCGGTCACCAGCGCCCCGCCGTAGGTGACGCTGTAGTAGATCCGGTCCTGCGCCTGGCTCTCCAGCATCCCGAGGGCGACGCGGGGCAGGTCGACCGACACCTCGCCGTCCTCCACGGTCAGCCGCTCGGCGATCGCCAGGACGGACCCGTCGAGCAGGCGGTCATGCGTCGTCTCCACGACGTTCCGGATCACGAGCGCGCCGGCGAAGCCGAGCAGCAGCGCGAGCGCCAGGGCCGGGAGCAGCATGCGGACGAGCAGGCGCCGCCGGATCGAGGGCGCGCGCGGCGGGGTCACACCGGCATCAGCAGGTAGCCGAGGCCGCGGATCGTGCGGATCTCGGGCCCGTCCGGCTGCAACTTCTTCCGCAGGCGGGCGACGTAGAGTTCGAGGGCGTTCGGGGCGACCGCCTCGTCGAAGCCGAAGATCTCGGCGCTGAGCCGTTCCTTCGGGACGGGTTTCCCGGCGCGCGTCATCAGGATGGTCAGGACGGCGAGTTCCCGGCGGCGCAGCGCGACGGGCGCCCCGCCGAGGGTCACGGTGCCCGCGGCCCGGTCGAGCTCCAGCGCGCCGCAGCGCAGGACCGGGTTCGGCACCGCCTGCCCGCGGCGGACGAGCGCCCGCACCCGCGCCTCGAACTCGGCGAGGTCGAACGGTTTGAGCAGGTAATCGTCCGCCCCGAGATCGAGCCCGCGGACGCGGTCGCTGATGGCGTCGCGCGCGGTCAGGATCATGACCGGAACGGTCGAGCCGGCCGCCCGGACGGCCTTGAGGACCTCGAAGCCCGGCAGGCCCGGCAGGCCGAGGTCCAGGACGATGAGGCTGTAGGGCTCGCTCAGCGCGAGCTGCACCGCGTCCGCTCCGTCCGCCTCGTGGTCGACGGCGTATCCGCCGTGCCGGAGGGCGGCGACGAGGCCGCGCGCCAGGGCGGCATCGTCCTCGACGACCAGAACGCGCATGCTCCTCCCGTCATCGATCGTGTTGGCCGAAGCGGTCCTCCGAGTCTAGCATTCCCGCCCGGTCTCTGCACGGCGAAGCTGCGGGGACTCCCGCGGCTCTCGAAGGGCAGACCCTGGTGCGCGCTCCCGCTGTCGTCGGCCTCGTCCTGCTGCTGATGGCCGGTCCGGGCCCGGCCTCGGCACAGGTCGAACCGTCTCCGGCGGCCGAGGGGACCGGGTCCGCCGCGGCCCGCGGCGAGACCGTCGTGGTCGTGCGGGCGACGACCGACGAGGCCGAGGTCGCCGACCTCCTCGCGGGCTTCCGCGAGGCCCAACCCGGCGTGGCGGTCTCCTACACCAAGATGAACTCCGCGACCCTGTACGACGGCTTCGTGGAGGAGGCCGCGGCCGGCGCGGTCGAGGCGGACATCGTGTGGAGTTCCGCCATGGATCGCCAGATCAAGCTGGTGAACGACGGCTACGCCGCCCACTACGCGTCCCCAGAGGCGGCCTCCCTGCCGGCCTGGGCCGTGTGGCGCAACGAGGCCTTCGGCGTCACGGCCGAGCCGATCGCCATCGCCTACAACAGGACGCTCCTCCCGCCGGAGCAGGTTCCCCAGACCCGCGCCGACCTGATCCGAGCCCTGACGGACCACCCCGAGACGTGGCAGGGGAAGGTCGCCGCCTACGATCCGGAGCGGAGCGGCGTCGGCTCGCTCATCCTCGCGCAGGACGCGGACGTGACGCCCCGGACGTGGGACCTCGTCTCCGCCCTCGGGCAGGCCGGCGTGAAGCTCTACACCCGGACGGAGACCATGCTCGACCGCATCGCCGCGGGCGAGGCCGTCCTCGCCTACGGCGTGTTCGGCGCCTACGCCCTCGAGCGGGCCCGGCACGATCCGGCGATCGGCCTCGTGCTGCCCACGGACTACACGCTCCTCGTCTCGCGGATCGCCTTCATCGCGAAGGACGCGCCGCATCCCGCCGCAGCCCGCATGTTCCTCGACTACATGCTCTCCCGCGAGGGGCAGGC
Source organism: Methylobacterium sp. UNC300MFChir4.1 (assembly GCF_900110155.1). Classification (NCBI taxonomy): domain Bacteria; kingdom Pseudomonadati; phylum Pseudomonadota; class Alphaproteobacteria; order Hyphomicrobiales; family Methylobacteriaceae; genus Methylobacterium; species Methylobacterium sp. UNC300MFChir4.1. The sequence goes on from NZ_FOCS01000038.1 coordinate 13,462, forward strand.
GCGGCTCGCCGCCCGGTCGCTCACGCCGGCCCGGACGGATGCCCGCCGGGCCGACGACCCGGTCGCGTCCGCCCCGGCCCTGCGGCCGGTCCCGGTCGGGCCGGAGCTGCTGGCCAATCTCGACCAGATCCGGCACGCCCGCATGCTGCGGCGCTGGCGGCGCGCCGTGGAAGGCCGCTGAGACCGGGTCCCGCGACAGCTTCGTGACAGGTTGACCGGCGTATAGCGGCGTCAAGCGCTGCGAAGTCGGCGCGAATACATGGGAGGATTGGTTTGCGGCTGCAGCCCGATCGCCACGAGCGATCGTCAGCCGTTCAGAACCGACGCTTCCCTCGTGCGGTTGCGACCGCTCCGGCGCCTGAGGGAGACAGCAATGATACAGGCCCATCCGTCGAGTTCCAAAGTCGCCACGGTCCTGCGCGTGACCAGCGGCAACTTCCTGGAGATGTTCGACTTCTTCCTGTTCGGCTTCTACGCCACCTACATCTCCAAGACCTTCTTCCCGGTCGGCAACGAGTTCGCCTCGCTGATGCTGACCTTCGTGACGTTCGGCGCCGGCTTCCTGATGCGGCCCCTCGGTGCGATCTTCCTCGGCGCCTACGTGGACAGTATCGGCCGCCGGAAGGGGCTGATCGTCACGCTCGGCATCATGGCGGCCGGCACGATCCTGATCGCCTTCGTCCCCGGCTACGGCACGATCGGCCTGTTCGCGCCCTTCCTGGTCCTCGTCGGGCGCCTGCTGCAGGGCTTCTCGGCCGGCGTCGAGCTCGGCGGCGTCTCCGTCTACCTGTCGGAGATGGCCACTCCCGGCAACAAGGGCTTCTACGTGTCCTGGCAGTCCGGCAGCCAGCAGGTCGCGGTCATGTTCGCCGCCGTGATCGGCTACATCCTCAACCACGCCCTCTCGCTCGCCGACATGAATGACTGGGGCTGGCGGATCCCGTTCTTCATCGGCTGCGCGATCGTGCCGTTCCTGTTCTACATCCGGCGGTCTCTGGAGGAGACGGAGGAGTTCCTGAAGCGCAAGCACCGCCCCTCCATGAAGGAGGTGTTCGGCTCGCTCGCCAGCAACTGGCAGATCGTGCTGCTCGGCATGCTGCTCGTCGGCATGACCACGATCTCGTTCTACACGATCACCGTCTACACCCCGACCTTCGGCAAGGCCGTGCTCAAGCTGTCCGACACCGACAGCCTTCTCGTGACCTTCTGCACCGCCCTGTCGAACCTGTTCTGGCTGCCGGTCATGGGGGCCCTGTCCGACCGGATCGGGCGCAAGCCGCTCCTGCTGGTGTTCTCGGCGCTGACCCTGCTCACCGCCTACCCGGTGCTGGGCTGGCTCGTGGCCAACCCGAGCTTCGGGAACATGCTGATCGCTCTCCTGTGGCTGTCCTTCCTGTACGGTAGCTACAACGGCGCGATGGTGGTCGCGCTGACCGAGGTGATCCCGGCGAGCGTGCGCACGGCCGGCTTCTCCCTCGCCTACTCGCTGGCGACGGCGCTCCTCGGCGGCTTCACGCCCCTCGTCTCCACGTGGCTCATCGAGGCGACAGGCAACCGCGCGGCCCCCGGGCTGTGGATGGCCTTCGGCGGGGCGTGCGGCCTCGTCGCCACGCTCCTGATCTACCGCCGCGCGACCCAGCCGGTCGCTCTGGGAGCCCCCGCGTGACCGGCTCGCCGGGAGCACCCCGCCTCGGAGGCTCCGGGCGCGTCGCGTCGTAGGGGTCACGACAGAGGGGCGGCCGGGACCGGATCGCCGGCCGCCGCCCGCCCCTCCCCTGACTGACCGCCGCGCCGACCGCCCGACACGGGTCCCGTCGCGCGACCTCAGAGATCCAACGTCTTGCGGGCGAAGCTCTCGATGTAGTCGACGAGCCTGTCCGACGCGGCGCCGGCAGCCTCGACGTCGCGACGCGCGACCGCCTCGCAGACGTCCGCGTGGAGGTTGGCGGTCAGCGGCAGATCGGCCGCCTGCTTGTAGTGCTGGTACCAGAACCGCCGCGACAGGCCCGCCATGCTCTCCAGCGAGCGCACGGCGAACTCGTTGCGGGAGGCCGTCGCGATCAGCTCGTTGAACTGCCGGTCGAGGCGCATGAACGCCAGATCGTCCGACGCCGCGGCCGCGTCGCGCATGTCCTGCGCGAGCCCCGCGAAGACCTCGCGCTCCTCGCGGGTGGATCGCTCCGCGGCGAGGCGGGCGATCAGGCGCTCCAGGACGCGCCGCGTCTCAAGGAGCCGCAGCTGCGAGCGCACGTTGATGTCCGACACCAGGATGCCGCGCCGCGGCATGACCACGACGAGCCCGTCGCGCGCGAGGCGCTGAAGGGCTTCCCGGATCGGGGTCCGCCCGATCCCGAGCCGTTGGACCAGGTTCTGCTCGCCGAGCACGAGGCCGGGCGGGAGCACCAGGGTCGTGATCATCTCTTCCAGCTGCTGGTAGGCCCGGTCGGTCAGCGTCAGGTCGGGCAGATCGTCGTTGCCGCCCGCGGCATGGGGTGCCTCTTGGGCGGCCTCCTGGGACACCTCCTGGGACGCCCCTTTCACGGCCTTCCGCGCCCGCTTGCGGCCCGGCTCGGCGGCGCGGACGGACGTCGTCTTCCCGGTCACGAAGTTCATGGACGACACCCCCGCCACGGCCGGGCCCGCACACCACGCCGCCATCCGCGTGCATGGGGCGGGCCCGCGAATCGCGCAAGGGCATACGTCTGATATATCTTGCGCATCTTAGTAATATCCTGCATGACGACTCTCCGCATATAACTGCGAGGGAGGTTGAGCCATGGCAGGGCCTGTAGCGATTTCCGCCGGCGACGTGCTGCCGGACCGGGTGACCGCGGACGCCACCGCTCGCGCCGCGGTCGGGTCGGGCGCGCTGATCGCGGCGCGCCTCGAGCGGCTGCCGATGACCGCCTTCCAGCGCAACATCTTCCTCATCATTGCCACGGCGTGGTTCTTCGATTCGATCGATCTCGGCTCGCTCACCTTCCTCCTCGGATCGATCAAGACCGAGTTCGGCCTGACGACCGCCCAGGCGGGACTGCTCTCGAGCATGAGCTTCATCGGCATGTTCGCGGGCGCGGCCCTGTCGGGCATGCTCGCCGACCGGTTCGGGCGGAAGGTGGTCTTCCAGATCAGCATGGTGTTCTGGGGGCTCGGCAGCCTCTGGTGCGCCTACGCCCCGGACGCGACGATGCTGGGCTATGCCCGCCTGCTGCTCGGCTTCGGCATGGGCATGGAGTTCCCGGTGGCGCTCGCCATCGTCTCGGAGTTCCTGCCGACCGCCAAGCGCGGCCGCTACCTCGCCATCATGGAAGGGTTCTGGCCGCTCGGCTTCATCGCGGCCGGCTGCCTCAGCTACGTGCTGCTCAGCTATTTCGACTGGCGCGCTGTCTTCCTCGCGCAGGCCGTGCCGGCGCTGTTCCTGTTCGTGATCCGCTTCCTGGTACCGGAATCGCCCCGCTGGCTCGCCGACCGCGGCCGGCACGCGGAGGCGGACCGGGTGATGGCGCAGATCGAGCGGCAGGTCGCCCTGCGCCTCGACGGGCGTCCGCTTCCGGAGCCGACCGTCCTGCCCGAGCCGGCGCGGGGCGAGCGGCGTTTCTCGTTCCTCGAACTCTGGAGCCCCGGCTACGCCAGCCGCACGGTGATGATCTGGCTGACGTGGTTCTTCGCCCTCTTGGGCTTCTACGGCCTCACCACCTGGCTCGGCGCGCTCCTGCAGGAGGCCGGCTACAGCGTCGCCAAGTCGGTCACCTACACGATCCTGATCTCGCTCGCGGGCGTGCCGGGCTTCATCGCCTCGGCGATCCTCGTCGAGCGCTGGGGCCGCAAGCCCACCGCGGTCCTGATGCTCCTGGGCAGCGCCGTCGCCGCCTACCTGTACGGTCACTCGCCGTCTTTCGGATGGCTCATCGCCTACGGGCTGATGATGCAGTTCTTCCTGTTCGGCATGTGGTCGGTGCTCTACGCCTACACGCCCGAACTCTACCCGACGCGGGCGCGCGCCACCGGGGCCGGCTGCGCCTCGGCCATCGGCCGCGTCGGCTCGCTCATCGGGCCCTTCGCCATCGGCCTGATCTTGCCGGTGCTCGGCCACGGCGGCGTCTTCGCCCTGGGCGCCGGCTCGTTCGTCATCGCCGCCGCGAGCGTCGGGTTCCTCGGCATCGAGACCAAGGGCAAGTCCCTGGAAGCCATCTCGCACTGACCGGACCGGCCCCGACCGGGCGGTGGCGACGTCGCCGCCGCCCGGTCAGGTTGACAACTGATATATCAACGGTATCTCTAAAATAGCAGATCTCGGTGGGGGCGCGGCGTCACCCCCATCCCAGCGAGGAGGCGCATCATGGAACTTGCCAACACCCGCATGAGCGAGCGGCAGCGGAACTACCGCGCCAATTACCGCCAGCGCGTGGCCGGCTGGTACAACGGCTTCCTGCACATCGCGATCATCTACACGATCGGCCTGACGGCCCTGTACATCTACGTCTCGAACATCCACGCGCCGAGCTGGATCGAACTCGCGACGGTCCCGGTCGTGTTCCTGTTCTGCAATTTCTTCGAGTGGTGGCTCCACCGCTACGTGATGCACCGGCCGCAGAGCAATCCGATCGGGCGGGCCGTCTACAATCGGCACACGCTGCAGCATCACCAGTTCTTCACCGACCACGAGATGCGCTTCGCCGACCACCGGGACTACCGGGTGACGTTCTTCCCGCCCTACGCGCTGGCGACGTTCACGCTGATGTCGATCCCCGGCGCCATCGTGCTCGGCAACATCTTCACGCCCAATGTCGGGTGGCTGTTCATCACCACGACGACCAGCATCTACATGATCTACGAGTTCATGCACTTCTGCTGCCACGTCGAGGAGAACTGGTTCGTCCGCAACATGCCGTTCATCAACACGAACCGGCGGCACCACACGGCCCATCACGACCAGTCGATCATGATGGAGCGGAACATGAACCTGACCTTCCCGATCATGGACTGGCTGTTCGGCACCTCGGACCTGAACCGCGGTCTCATCGGAACGCTCTTTAACGGCTACGACACGCGCCACGTGAAGACCAACATGCGCAAGACCGCGCGCACGCCCGGTGCCCCCGACCCCCGCGCCATGCAGGCGGCCGAGTGACCCGCCGCGTAACCCGCCGCCTAGACTGACGAGCAGCCCGGAACGCCGCCATGGACATGATCGAACCGAACGTCGCCGCGCTCGCGTGGTTCGCCCTCTTCGCCGGGGTCGCCTGCACCGGCTTCTACGTGCTGGCCGGGATGTTCCCGCTGGAGACCCGCCCCGACCTGAGGGCGCGCCCCCTCGGCCTCGCGCTGATCGCGGCCAACGTCCTCCTGCTCGCGGCGCTGACCGGCGGGATGCTCGCCTACGGGGCCGCCGAGCTCCGCTGGTCGAGCCTCGTGATCGTGGGCGGCTTCGCCATCCTGTTCGCGCCCGGCCTGTTCAACGTCTGGCCCCAGCGCTGGCGCGACGGCGTCGCGGGCCTGGCGATCGTGCTCGCCGCCCTCTGCGGTACCCTCGGCCTGCTGCAGCAGGTCGGCGCCGTCTTCGTCCTCTGACCCGCACGCGCGATCCGGGAGGGATCCCATGCCGTTTCCGATCAAGTTCGGCCTGTCGGTCGCCGTCGCGCTCGCGGCGCTCGCCGGCTGGTTCTACATGGGCCATCTCGGCCAGACCGGGCCGCGCTGGGCCGTGGCCTTCCTCGGCCCGTTCATGGTGGTCAGCCTCTGGATCTTCCCTGAGGTGATGCGCAACCGCTCCGACGGCCGCACCCCGCGCCACCGGATCCGGGAGGCGCGGTGATGGACAAGGTCTATGCCGGGGACCGGACGATCGACGGGATCGTCGTCACGGTGAACGGGGCGCCGCTGCCGGATCGGGCCGAGGCCAAGTGCTACTCCCGGAACGGCTTCGAGTGGAGCTACGAGGGTCCCGAGTCCTCGCAGCTCGCCTACGCGATCCTGGTGGATCATCTCGGCGACGCGGCGGAGGCGGAGCGCCTGCAACCGCGCTTCATGCGCGGCGTCGTGGCCAACTTCCAGAACGAGTGGGAGATGACGACGGCCGACGTCGCCCGCGTCCTGGAGCGCCTGGATTCGGGCGGCGCGGCGCGGTCCGGCTGAGACCCGAGGCCGCCCTCCGCCGCGGCGCGTCGGGACCGCGGCGACGTTCCGTAGCGGCCCTGCCTGTGCCATGCTCCCGCGTCCGGAATCCCGGAGTCAGAGCGCAACCGGGCTGCCCAGCCCCGGGCTGGGGGCCTGTCGGAGCGAGGCCAGCATGTCCGACGACCGCTACCACCGGAAGGCGCTCGGCGACCGCCCGCTCCGCCCCGAGACGCTGATGCTCGGCTACGGCTACGACCCGGCCCTGTCCGAGGGCGCGGTGAAGCCGCCGGTCTTCCTGACATCGACCTTCGTGTTCACCTCGGCCGAGCACGGCAAAGCCTTCTTCGACTACGTCTCGGGACGGCGCGAACCGCCGGTCGGCGAGGCGGCGGGGTTGGTCTACTCGCGCTTCAATCACCCGAACAGCGAGATCGTCGAGGACCGGCTGGCCGTCTTCGAGGAGGCCGAGGCCGCGCTGGTCTTCTCCTCCGGCATGTCGGCGATCGCCACCACGATCCTGGCCTTCGCGCGGCCCGGCGACGCGATCCTGCACTCGCAACCCCTGTACGGCGGCACCGAGACCCTGATCGCCAAGACCCTGGCCGGGTTCGGCATCGCGCCGTTCGGGTTCTCCGACGGCACCGATCCGGCGAGCGTGCGCGCCGCGGCCGACCGCGCGGCGGGCGCGGGACGCGTCAGCGTCGTCATGGTCGAGACCCCCTCGAACCCGCTCAACACCCTCGTCGACCTCGGCCTCGTCCGGGCGGTCGCCGAGGAGATCGGCGCCCGGCAGGGCGGCGAGGCGCCGGTCGTCGTCTGCGACAACACCCTGCTCGGGCCCCTCTTCCAGCACCCGCTGCGCGAGGGCGCCGACATCTCGGTCTACTCCCTGACGAAGTATGTCGGCGGCCACTCCGACCTGATCGCCGGCGCCGCCCTCGGCTCGGCGGCGCGGATGAAGCCGGTGCGGCTTCTGCGCTCGGCGATCGGGACCGGTCTCGACCCGCATTCCTGCTGGATGCTCGGGCGCTCGCTCGAGACCCTGTCGCTGCGGATGAGCGCCGCCAACCGCAACGGCGAGATCGTCGGCCGGATGCTGGCGGCGCACCCGAAGGTGGCGCGGCTCCACCATCTCGCGCATCTCGAGCCGGGATCGCGGCAGGCGCAGGTCTACGCCAAGCAGTGCGCGGCCCCGGGCTCGACGTTCTCGTTCGACATCGTCGGCGGCGAGGCCGAGGCGTTCCGGGTTCTCAACGGCCTCCAGCTGTTCAAGCTCGCCGTCAGCCTGGGCGGAACCGAGTCCCTCGCCAGCCACCCGGCCTCCACGACCCATTCCGGCGTGCCGAAGGCGGTGCGCGACCGGCTCGGGATCACGGACGCGACCATCCGGGTGTCGATCGGGATCGAGCACCCGGACGATCTGGTCGCCGACCTCGCGGCCGCTCTGTCGGTCCTGGGCTAGAGACGCGCCCAACGGCGGCCGGGCGCGGTGCGCACCCCGTCGAGGCGGCTCGGTCGCATCGCCCGGCAACGCGTGTCCGGCAACCGGAGACCGCGCGTTAACGACGCCCCGCATTTCGAGCGGTCGCTGCACGACATTGCGGGGACGGGACAGAATTGCGGCCGCGCAGAACTGGTCAGCGCAGGCCTTCCTTCCTAGTGTCTGGCCGCGAAACGCGACGGGACGATCGACGGATCCATGAATTTGGCAACCGGCACCCAGTTCGACACGCGGAGCGGCGCTCCGGGCACGCGCGTGGCCGCTGTAACCTTCGACCCGCGGGTCAAAGGTCTCACCTGGCTGGCGCTGAAGGGCTTTCTGCTCTCGATCGTGACCTTCGGCATCTACAGATTCTGGTACGTCACCAATCTGCGCCGCTTCTTCTGGGAGCGCACCGCGCTCGACGGCTCGCCCGCCGAGTATACCGGCACGGGCAAGGAACTGTTCCTCGGCTTCCTCGTCGCGCTCGCGATCCTCGTGCCGATCTACGTCGCGCTGTTCGCGCTCTCGCTCGTCGCGCCCGTGCTCGCCCCGTTCTCGGTGGTGATCTCCTTCGTGTTCCTGTTCCTGCTGGGACAATTCGCGATCTACCGCGGGCGCCGCTACCGCGCGATGCGGACGCTCTGGCGCGGCATCCGCCTCGGGCAGGACGGCTCGGGCCTCGCCTACGCGGCCCGCGCGGGCGGCTGGTGGCTGCTCACGCTCGTCACCTTCGGCCTGGCCTTCCCGTTCATGCGGGCGAGCCTGGAACGCTACCGCATCGACCACACCCTGGTCGGGACCAGCCGGATGCACTCGACGGCGCGGGGACGCAGCGTGCTCGGTCCCTGGCTCCTGCTGTACGGGGTCGGGCTGGGGCCGCTGATCGGGCTCGGGATCGCCCTCCTGGTCGCGGCGGATTTCTCGCTGCCCACGGACCTCCTGGTACCGAAGCCCGGCGGCAAGGCCGGCCAGACGATCCTCAACCCCGCCTACGCGGCCTCGAAGATCGGCATTCTCCTCCAGGCGATGGGCTTCGTGGCCGCCATCTGCGTGCCCGCGGCGCTGCTCCTGCTCCCGTACTACCGCGCCCGCGAGACGCGGGCGTTCATGGGCGCCGCCAGCCTCGGTCACGCCCGCCTCGCCTCGAGCCTGAAGGCGCGGCAGTTCTACTGGCCGTACATCGTCTACATGCTGTCGCTCCTGGGCTTCCTGGTGGTGCTGGGCCTCGTCGCGGCTTTGCTGATCTTCGCCGCACGGGCGGCGGGCGATCTCAGCATGCTCCACTGGCTCGTCGTCGTCATCTACCTGGTCGGCGCGCCGCTCTTCGCGGTGCTCTACGTGCGCGTGGTGCAGGCTCGCCTGTGGGCGGCGGTCGCGACGAGCACGACCGTGACGGATCCCGAAGCCCTGGATGCCGTCCTCGCCTCGTCCCGCGGTGCCGGCAGCGGTCTGCAGGAGGGCCTCGCCGACGCGCTCGACGTCGGAGGCGCGCTCCAGATCGGCTTCTGACGCTTGACCCGCGCTTCCCAGGCGATCGACGCGACGCCGATCGAGGTCGAGGGCCGCTACTTCGACGGCGTCAGCGCGCGGGCACATCCCGTCGCGCTACGCCTCGACGACCGCTTCCGCGTCTCCGGGCCCGGAATCGCCGAGGACTGGAACCTGCTCGACCTGCGCGCCGCCGTCTCCGTGCCGCCGCTGATGCGGATCGGTCCGGCCGGCGAGCCGGTCCGCGTGGAGTTCTCGGACGCGACGCTCGCCGCCGCGCTCGCGGCGCGCTGCCCGGACCTCCATCGCCGGGAGCGCTCGGGCGGCACGGTGCGGCTCGTGCTCTGGTCTCTCGCGGCCGGTCTCTCGGTCCTGCTCGTGGCGGTCTTCGGCGTCCCGCAGATCGCCGGGCTGCTGGCCCCGCTGGTGCCGGACGTGGCCGAGTCGCGGCTCGGGGCGGTGGCGGAACCGCAGGTCCTGCGCTTCCTCGGCGACCCGCCGGCCTGCGCGGAACCGGCCGGCCGCGCCGCGCTCGACACGCTCGTGGCCCGCCTCGTCGCGGCCGGTCGGGCGGAGGGCTCGCTGCCTCCCGAGGTGGCCGTGAGCGTGCGCCGGCACGGCACGGCCAACGCCTTCGCCCTGCCGGGCGCCCGCGTGATCGTGCTCTCGAGCCTCATCGCGCGGGCGCGCTCGGCCGACGAGGCCGCGGCGGTCCTGGCGCACGAGCTCGGCCACGTCCGCCGACGCGATCCGACCCGCTCCCTCATCCGGGCGTCGGGCACCTCGTTCCTGTTGAGCCTCGTCCTGGGGGACCTGACCGGCTCGACCATCATCATCGCGCTGGGCGATGCGGTGCTCTCGGCCGGCTACAGCCGCGACGCCGAGCGGGCGGCGGACGCCTACGCGGTCGACCTCATGACCCGCGCGGGCGGCAACGGCGCGGCGCTCGCCGACATCCTCGAGCGCATCGCCAAGGACAAGCACGACGGGAAGAGCGACGTGCTGGACCTGCTGCGCAGCCATCCCTTCACGCGCGAGCGCGCCGCCGCGATCCGCGCCCAGGCGGGCTCTGGGGCGGCCGAACGCCAGATCCTGTCCGGCGCCGCCTGGACGGCGCTCAGGGGCATCTGCGGGCCCGAGACGAAGACGACCGAGCCGTAGGTCCGGATCACCGGACGGTCGCTGTCCGCGGGCAGCCGCGGCGGACGGCCCGGCTCCGGTCTCCGAGCCGGTCGGTGTCGCCACGGCCGGCGGCCTGACTGAGATTCTTAGCAACTAATTGCTGTCGGATCGCCCGCCCCTCGGCTTCTGTGACGCCGGCACAGAGGAGGAGCGGATGGCACACCACGCGACCGGGGTTCCGAACCCGCCCCCCTTCGATCCCGAGGCGATCCCGGAGGCCGCCACCCTCGCGCGCGGCGGGACCGGCCTCCGGTTGCAATGGCGCGACGGGCTGACCGCGACGCTGTCGGCGGAGCGGCTGCGGCTGCGCTGCCGCTGCGCGTGGTGCACCCGTGACCGGGTCGAGCGACGCTTTCCTCAGGCCGCCGCCGACATCGCGGTCGCGCGGGTCGAACCGATGGGCGGCTACGCCGTCCACATCGCGTTCTCCGACGGCCACGCCCGCGGGATCTTCCCCTGGTCCTACCTGCGCGCCCTCGTCGCCGAGGCCGTCGACGACCTGCCCGACGCCGCGCAGGCCGCCTGACCGCGCGATCCGATCCTCCGGCGATCCCACACGCCCCGCCCCTGACCTGACGCGAGATCTTGCCATGAACGCGTTCGAATCCGCGACGAAGACCGAGATTATCGAGACCGACATCCTGGTGATCGGCGGCGGCACCGGCGGCCCGATGGCCGCGATCAAGGCCAAGGAAGCCGATCCGAAGCTCCGGGTCGTCCTGATGGAGAAGGCCAACGTCAAGCGCTCGGGCGCGATCAGCATGGGCATGGACGGGCTGAACAACGCCGTCGTGCCGGGCTACGCCACCCCCGAGCAGTACGTGAAGGAGATCACCGTCGCCAACGACGGCATCGTCAATCAGAAGGCGGTGATGGCCTACGCGCAGGGGTCGTTCCCGATGATCCAGTACCTCGACAAGCTCGGGGTCAAATTCGAGAAGGACGGCTCGGGCGAGTACAACATGCGCAAGGTCCACCACATGGGGACCTACGTGCTGCCGATGCCGGAAGGGCACAACGTCAAGAAGGTCCTCTACCGGCAGCTCCGCCGCCTCCAGGTCGGCGTGACGAACCGGTACATGGCGACGCGCCTGCTGAAGGGCGCGGACGGGCGCATCGCCGGAGCGATCGGCGTCAACACCCGCACCTCCGAGTTCCTGGTGGTGAAGGCCAAGGCGGTGATCCTGGCCTGCGGGGCCGCCGGCCGCCTCGGCCTGCCGGCCTCCGGGTACCTGTTCGGGACCTACGAGAACGCGGCGAATTGCGGCGACGGCTACGCGATGGCCTACCACGCGGGCGCGCAGCTCGCGAACCTCGAGTGCTACCAGATCAACCCGCTGATCAAGGACTATAACGGCCCGTCCTGCGCCTACGTCACCGGCCCGTTCGGCGGATACACGGCCAACAATCGCGGCGAACGCTTCATCGAGTGCGATTACTGGTCCGGACAGATGATGCTCGAGTTCTGGCGCGAGCTGCAGGGCGGCAACGGCCCGGTCTTCCTCAAGATGGACCATCTGCGCGAGGAGACGATCTCCGAGATCGAGACGATCCTGCACTCGAACGAGCGCCCCTCCCGCGGACGTTTCCACGAGCGGCGCGGCACCAATTACCGCCAGCGTCCCGTGGAAATGCACATCTCCGAGATCGGCTTCTGCTCGGGCCACTCGGCCTCGGGCGTCTTCGTCGACGAGTTCGCGCGCACGACGGTCCCCGGCCTCTACGCGGTCGGCGACATGGCGAGCGTGCCGCACAACTACATGCTGGGCGCTTTCGTGAACGGCGGCATCGCCGGGGCCGACGCCGCCGCCTACTGCACGGCCAACGCCCTCGCCGACCATGACCCGGCGGACATCGCCGTCGAGCGCGAACGGGTCCTGGCGCCGACCCGGCGCGTCGACGGGCTCACCCCGCACGAGATGGAGTTCAAGACCCGCCGCTTGGTGAACGACTATCTCGAGCCGCCGAAGGTCACGGCGAAGATGGAGCTCGGCCAGCGCCGCTTCGCCGAGATCCGCGAGGACCTCGACCTGCTCTGCGCCCGCGACCCGCACGAGCTGCACCGGGCCCTCGAGATGCAGACGATCCTCGACTGCGCCGACATGGCGGCGGCGGCCTCGCTCTACCGCACCGAGAGCCGTTGGGGCTTCTACCACCTGCGCGTCGACTATCCCGAGACGAACGACGCCGAGTGGGCCTGCCACACGGTCCTGTTCAAGGACGGCCAGGGCCGGATGGCCCACGCGAAGCGCGCCGTCGACCCGTTCATCGTGCCGGTCGCCGCCGAGGAGATGGGCGCCTACCACCAGCTCCGCATCAAGACGCCGGCCGCCGCCGAGTAATCCCGCCCCGTACCGGAGATCGATCCATGCCGATCATCAATCAGGCCAGCAGCGCCGCGGTCGTCATCGACGACGCCAAGTGCATCGCCGAGAAGGGCTGCCGCGTCTGCGTCGACGTCTGCCCGCTCGACATCCTCGCGATCGATGAGACCCGGCAGAAGGCCTACATGAAGTACGACGAGTGCTGGTACTGCATGCCCTGCGAGGTCGACTGCCCGACGAACGCGGTCAAGGTCAATATTCCCTACCTGCTGCGCTGAGGCCGACCATGAGCCCCGTGTTCGATTCCTTCGACGACGATCTCGACGACGTGGCCGAGCGCTGCGCGAGTGCCGACGCCGGCGTCCGGCGCGTCGCGATGATGGAGCTCGCCGAGGCCGTCGGCCCCGCGGCGAAGGTCCTGCTCCTCAAGGGCCTCGGCGATCCGGACGCGGCCGTCCGCGCCGCGGCGGCCAAGGCGCTGGACGAGCACGACGGCGCGGACGTCGTCGAGGGCCTGGTGCGGTCCCTGGAGGACGACGACGAGGCCGTGCGCCGCACCGCCGCCGATACCCTGGCCGAGAAGAAGGAGCCGGCCTGCGGGCCGCTCCTGATCGAGCGCGCCGCGCACACCGACCCATTCGTGCAGGCCTCCGCCCTGCGGGCCCTGCGCGAGCTCGTCCTGCCGGACGCCCTGTCGGCCGCGCTGAAGGCGCTCCAGAGTCCGTCCCCGGAGGTGCGCCGCGAAGGTCTCGGCGTCATCGGCTACCTCAAGGCCGAGGAGGCGCTGCCGGCGCTGATCGCCACCGCGGGCGATCCCGACCCGACGGTCCGGCGCGCCACGATGGCGGCGCTGGTCTTCCTGCGCCCCGGCGGCCCGGGCATCGGCACGCTGATCGCCGGCCTGTCCGACGAGCACTGGCAGGTTCGCGAGGAGGCGGCCGTCTCCTGCGCCAAGATCCGGCTGCCCGAGGCGACGGCGCCCCTGATCGCCGTGATGGACGATCCCGTCTGGCAGGTCCGCACCAAGGCGGCCAATGCCCTGGGCCGGATCCGAGCGCCGGCGGCCGTCGAGATCCTGGGGCGGGCGCTGACCTCGGAGGTCAGCAACCTGCGCAAGGAGGCGGCCGCAGCCCTCGGCGAGATCGCCGACCCGCGGGGCCTCTCGGCCCTCGAGGCGGCCGCCAACGATCCCGATCCCGACGTGCGCAAGCTCATCCAGTGGGCGATCGGACGCTGTCAGGGACGCCCCTAATCGATGCGGCCGTCTCGGCCTCGTCGCGCCGCCGCATCCTCCGGGTGCGGCGCCGCTTCACGTCCGCTCGGCTCCGCGATATCCAGACGCTGCCGGTGCCGGCGGCCAGTTTAGAGCTGGTACAGGGTTTGCTGCGCCGCGGCAGGTAGGATGCTGGAGGCGGCAATGCAGACCACGGCGCCGATACGCCCGTCTCAGGCCCCGGCGGGGCTCCAGACCCAGGCGAGCGCCCTCCTGCTGTCCGAGGCCGCGCCCAAGGCCGGAACCGGGCAGCGCCCTCTCCTCGACGGGCTGACCGAGCGCGAAGTCGCCCTCGTGCTGGAGAAGGGCCGGCGCCGCGTGCTCTACCGCGGCGCGACCCTGTTCACCCAGGAGACGCCCAACGACGGGATCTGGATCGTCGAGAGCGGCCGCATCCGGGTCTTCTACGCCGCGCCGTCCGGTCGCGAGATCACGCTGGCCTACTGGTACCCCGGCAACTTCGTCGGCGGTCCCGACGTGTTCGGCGCCGGCCTCCACAAATGGTCGGGCATGGCGGCGAGCAATTCCAGCGTGCTGCACCTGCCGGCCAAGGCGCTCCGGCAGCTCGTGACGCAGATCCCGGCCCTCGCGATCGGGGTCATCGACGGCCTGACCTTCAAGGGCCGCTGCTACTCGACCCTGGCCCAGATGCTCGGGACCCGCTCGATCACCGAGCGCCTCGCCCACCTGCTCCTGCACCTGTGCGACCTCTACGGCGTCGCGGAGGAGGACGGGACGGTGATCGCGGCGACCTTCACGCACGCCGACCTCGCCCACATGGTCGGCGCCACCCGGCAATGGGTGACGATCAGCCTGAAGCGGCTCTCGGAGCAGGGCGTCCTCGTCACGCGGCGCACGCAGATCGTCGTCCTGCGTCCGGACATCCTGGCGGCGATGCGCGGCGGCGAGGAATGCGCCTAAAACGCGAGCGTCCCGCACAAAACCGCAGCACATCCGGAGCCGCTCGACTTTTTTGCGCAACTAATCGACCCGCAGGCGTCCTCGGCATTTGATCGGACGCGCCGCAGCGCCCGATCATGCCGTCGATGTCTTCGCGACATCGGGCCGAAATGTTGGAGCGGGCGATGACTGGACGATTTCCCGGGCTCAGATCGGTCTCCGCTCTCGCGCTCCTCGCGCTGGCGGGCGCCGGGATCGGGGCACCGGCCCGCGCCGAGACCCTCACCGTCGGCATCGGCACGCAGGACACGACGACCAACACCGCGACGGTCGGCGTGGTGATCCGCCAGCTCAAGCTGCTGGAGAAGTACCTGCCCAAGACCGGCAAGTACGCCGGCACGACCATCCAGCTCGACTGGCAGAACTTCACGTCCGGGCCGCCGGTCACGAACGGCATGATGGCCGGGAAGCTGCAGTTCGGCGCGATGGGCGATTACCCGCTCGTCGTCAACGGCGCGACGTTCCAGAACAATCCCGAGAGCCAATCGCGGCTGATCGCGGTCGCCGCCTACAATCTCCACGGATCCGGCAACGGGATTGTGGTCAACAAGGCTTCCGAATACTTCTCTTTCGAGGATCTGAAAGGCAAGGTCGTCAGCGTGCCCTTCGGGTCGGCGGCCCACGGGATGGTCCTGAAGGCGCTGCAGGACAAGGGCTACCCGGCCACCTATTTCCGCCTGGTCAGCCAGAGCCCGGAGGTCGGCTCGACCAATCTCCAGGAGCGGAAGATCGACGCGCACGCGGATTTCGTCCCCTTCGCCGAGCTTCTGCCGTTCCGCGGCTTCGCGCGCAAAGTGTTCGATGGCGTCGAGACCAACCTCCCGACCTGGCACGGCGTGGTCGTGCGCTCCGACTTCGCCGACCGCTACCCCGAGATCGTCGAGGCCTACCTGAAGGCCGTCCTCGACGCCGACGCCTGGGTCAAGGCCGATCCGAAGCGCGCCGCCGAGCAGATCGCGGCCTGGACCGGCACCGACAAGGAGGTGGTCTACATCTTCCTCGGGCCCGGCGGGATCATGACCGTCGATCCCACGATCAAGCCGCAGCTGGTCGAGGCCGCCCGCGAGGACGTCAAGGTCCTGCAGCGGCTCGACCGGATCAAGACGTTCGACGTCGGTCCGTGGGTCGACGACGGGGCGCTGCGCAAGGTCTTCGCCGAGCGCGGCCTGGACTACGCGCAGCAGCGCGCGAGCACCGCCAATTACGAGGTGCGCGGCGAGGACACGTACTGCAAGAGGACCGTCACCGAGCCGCGCAAGGCCGGCGAGATCTGGGTGAAGGGCGGGGCGATCCAGCCCTACGCGAGCGCGGCCTGCACGCTCGGCGCGCTGAACGAGATGAAGTCCAAGGGGCAGGCCGTCGACGTCGCCTACGTCTTCGACACGGCCCGCGGCATCAAGCTGTTCGCCCGGGAGGCCTTCTACGTCGTCGACGGCAAGGGCGGCATCGCGCCGTTCCTGCTGAAGCAAGACGCCGAGGCCGCGGCGCGGGGCGGCGGCACGGTGATGCCCTACGACGAGGCCCTGAAGGCCGCTGTGACGGGAGGCTAGAACCGCATGGAAGCTGTCGCTCTCCGGCCCGCCGCCGAGTCGCGCCCGCCGCGGGCGGCGCCCCTCCCGCCGCCGGCCGCGTCCACCCGCCCCGCGACCGGCCGCGTCCGCCGCTGGCTGCGGCTGCATCACGGCGCGTTCCGAGCCGCGCTGATCGGGCTCACCTCCCTGATCCTGTTCGTCGCGCTCTGGCAGTATCTGACCGCGAACCGCGTGACCCTCTACGTGCGGTTCCTGAACATCCCGACGCCGATGGACGTCGTGGACCGCGCGGCGATCGCCCTGCGCAGCCCGAACTTCGGCGACCACGTGCTCATCTCCTGCCGCCGGATCCTCTTCGGATTTCTCCTGGCCGGCGGCGTCGCCGTGCCGCTCGGGCTCCTCATGGGGCGCTACCGCCTCCTGCGCGAGATCGCCTTCCCGATCTGCGAGGTGCTGCGGCCGATCCCGGCGATCGCCTGGGTGCCGATGGCGATCATGCTCTGGCCGACCAACGAGGGCTCGATCGTCTTCATCACCTTCCTGGGCTCGTTCTTCCCGATCCTGATCAACACCCTCCAGGGCATGGTCCAGGTCGACCCGGTCCTGGTGCGGGCCGCACGCTGCCTCGGCGCCCGCGAGGCGGCGGTGTTCCGCGAAGTCTACCTGCCGGCCTCGCTGCCGCAGATCTTCACCGGGCTGACGGTCGGAATGGGTGTGGCCTGGGTCTCGCTGATCGCCGCCGAGATGATCTCCGGCCAGTTCGGCATCGGCTACTTCACCTGGGAAGCCTACTCGCTGGTCCAGTACCCGGACATCGCCCTCGGCATGATCACGATCGGGCTGCTCGGCCTCGGCTCCAGCTTCGCGATCCGTCTCGTCGGCCGCCTCGTCATGCCCTGGGCCGCGGCCCGCTAGGCCTCCGCCCGCCGCCCGGCGCGGTCCTCGCCGGACCGGTCCTCCACGCGCGTCACCAATGGGGAGCTTGCCATGGCCGAATCGAGCCGGGGCCTGATCGAGGTCAGCGACTTCTGCCTGCGCTACGAGACGATGGAGGGGTCCGTCGAGGCCGTCTCGAACGCCTCGCTCACCGTCCATCCCGGCGAGTTCGTGTCGATCATCGGGCCCTCGGGCTGCGGGAAGTCGACGCTGCTCAACGCGCTGGCCGGCTTCCTCAAGGCGTCGTCCGGGCAAGTCACCGTCGACGGCGAGGCGATCGCGGGACCGAGCGCAGATCGCGGCATGATCTTCCAGCAATACTCACTGTTTCCCTGGAAGACGGTGCGCGAGAACGTCGAGTTCGGCCTGAAGATGAAGGGCGTCCGGCGCAGCGAGCGCGAGCGTCAGGCGCGGACGCTCCTCGGCCTCGCCGGGCTCACGGCGTTCGAGAACCACTATCCGGACCGATTGTCCGGCGGGATGAAGCAGCGTGTCGGCATCGTGCGCGCGCTCGCCACCGGCCCGCGCATCCTGCTGCTCGACGAGCCGTTCGGCGCCCTCGACGCGCAGACGCGGCTGATCATGCAGCAGATCCTCACCAACATGTGGCAGCGCCTGAAGATCTCGGTGCTGTTCGTGACCCACGACATCGACGAGGCGATCTTCCTCTCCGACCGCGTCTACGTGATGACCGCGCGTCCCGGGAGCATCAAGGCCGAAGTCGTGGTGCCCCTCCCCCGCCCGCGACAGCCGGCCCTGACCCTGTCGTCGGAGTTCCTGGCGCTGCGCCGGGGTCTGATGTCGCTGATCCGCGAGGAGAGCCTCCGCGCGATGGGCGGCGAGGTCAGCGCCGAGGCGATGAAGGGGCTGGCGATCGATCTCGAGGGCCAGGATCTCCCCGCGCTGCTCTGACCCCTGCGCCGAGGTGCGAAGTCATGACCTATGTCGTCACCGAGAACTGCATCCGCTGCAAGTACACCGACTGCGTCGAGGTCTGCCCGGTCGACTGCTTCTACGTCGGCGAGACCATGCTGGTGATCAACCCGGACCAGTGCATCGATTGCGGCGTCTGCGAGCCCGAATGCCCGGCCGATGCCATCAGGGCCGACACCGAACCGGAGATGGCGGGCTGGAAGACCTTCAACGCCAAGTACGCCGATCTCTGGCCCAACATCACCGAGAGGACCGAGCCGGCCGTCGACGCCGCGGCGTGGGACGGCCGCGGCGGCAAGCTGCTCGACCTGTTCGGGACTACCGACCCGGCGTCCGCCTGAGCGAGGACTGATCCGTCGATGAGCAAGTTCTACGAGGAGCGCGTTCTGTCGGTCCACCACTGGACCGACAACCTGTTCTCGTTCCGCACGACGCGGGATCCGGCGTTCCGGTTCCGCAACGGCGAGTTCACCATGATCGG